>NZ_VPBW01000010.1:0-103083 GCF_013418535.1 Acinetobacter sp. YH12137
TCAGTCCTTTGAGAATGAGCTTTCATATTACCTCTATTGCTATCCTTAACCTATTGAAGTTTGATTCTTTGGCTTCCGCAGGTAATTTGCCTAAACATCTAGAAAGTTTAATGGAAAAATCTAAAAGGTATGTTTTACCGAAAAAAAGAAGTAGAAACTACCCACGAGTTGTGAAAGGGAAACCACAGAAATACCCAAAAAAATGCCAGTCAATCTCTTAACTGACTGGCATTACTTCGATATGAAGGGCTTTTTGCCAAGAGATTAAACGCAGAATTAATCTAAAGGATTGCCAATAATATTGCTGATAATCCCTTTCATGATATGCGGTCCCTGCTCTTTACGCAGTTCCTCATACCATTCTTTGGTCACGGCTTCATCTTTCATATGTGTCACATCACAGCGTTTACGTGCACGCAAGACCAGCTCATTGGCACGCTCATTGCGTTTGTTCTGATAGCGTTTCAAGGCATCTTCCAGACCCAGCGTATTAATCTGTAAAGAACGAGCCAGATAGATTGCATCTTCCATGGCCTGGCAACCACCCTGACCAATATCCGGTGTGGTGCTATGTGCGGCATCACCAACAATTACAACACGACCTTTATAGAACTGGGCAAACGGTTCAATATCATGAATTTCAACCCGATTGGTTTTCTGTTCATCCAGCGCGTCAATCAGATGCTGAACCGGCGCACACCAACCTTCAAAATACTGTTTCAATAAGGTTTTATATTCTGCCCGATTATTCTCTAAACCGACCGGCAACGGTACATCAAAGAAGAAATAGAATTTTCCGTCTGCCACAGGCATCAGCGAAACGCGCTTACCTTGTCCGACAAATGTGGTCCATTGATCTGCTGGAGTAAGCTTTTCTGAAATTTCTACCAGACCATTCCAGTTGACATAACCGGCATAGCGACGAGAAACCTGTTCGCCCAGTACATAGGCACGGGTAATGGAATGGGTTCCATCTGCGCCAATCAGTAGGTCTGTTTTAATTTCTGTACCATCCGCAAATTTAACCAGAACACCGTCTTTCTGTTCTTGCAGCTCAACCATCTTCTTGCCCAGCTGAATATCTTCACGGCCAAACTCGTCCATCAACATGTTCTGTAAATCAGCACGTGCCACCGGATATGGACGTTGTCCCACTTCTTCAATCAAAGGCAATAAACTGAACTGGGTCATGGTGTCGCCCGTCAAACCATCAATATAGGCCAGCTGATCCATCTGACCACCGAGCTTGGCCACCTGCTCAGTTAAGCCCAGATAATTCAAACATTTTACCCCATTTGACCAAAGTGAAATTGCCGCGCCCACCGGTAAAATCTTTTCTGCCTGTTCATAGATGGTGACTTTATGCCCAAACTTTTTTAGTGCAATTCCTGTGGTCAATCCCCCCATCCCTGCACCAATAATTGTAATCTCCATCTATATGCTCCTCTCAAAATTGTGTTTCTTCCTCCCTGTGTAGCTAAAAGCGTGCCATTTCGAAAATAATGCACTGATTTTTCTCAAAAGTTGGCACAAGCCGTGCATTCATCTATTCATTAAAAACCTGTTTTTATAAGGTCTTTCAGCAGAATTACAGACTTTTATAAAAAATTAGATTCACGTTAAACATAATTTGAATGGAAGATAGTTATGGCAACATTATTTGCACCCATTTTCGAGATCCCTGCCCATATCCAGCAGCTTACCAACTTGGCTGATAGCCGGATTGGTGCAGAAATTCTTGAATGTTCAGATGATTTTTTTGCTGAAGCAAAACGAATGTTGCAATTTGATGCACCAATTTTTGTTGAAGATAAATTTGATAATCATGGC
This sequence comes from Acinetobacter sp. YH12137, assembly GCF_013418535.1. Lineage (NCBI taxonomy): Bacteria > Pseudomonadati > Pseudomonadota > Gammaproteobacteria > Moraxellales > Moraxellaceae > Acinetobacter > Acinetobacter sp. YH12137. The sequence continues at coordinate 1,831 of NZ_VPBW01000010.1, forward strand.
AAATGGATGGACGGCTGGGAAACCCGCCGCAAGCGTCATGCCGGCTATGACTGGGCGATTGTCAAACTGGGGGTAGCTGGAACCATCAAAGCACTAGATATTGATACCACATTCTTTACCGGAAACTATCCAGCTTCTGCTGCAGTTAAAGCCTGCTATGCACCAAATGGTGACTTAAGCACCGCAACCTGGCACTCAATTTTACCAAACAGTATATTAGGTCCGAGCCAGCATCATATTTTTAATATTGATTCAGACGAAGTCTTTACACATGTACGCCTAAATATTTTCCCTGACGGGGGTGTAGCTCGCTTTAAAGTCTATGGTGAAGTAAAAATTCAGGTTCAGGACAGCAATCAGGTGATTGATCTGGTCGCTCTGGAAAATGGCGGTCGTGTCATTGCCTATAGTGATGCGCACTTTGGTCATCCACGTAATCTGATTAATCCGGGGCGTGGCATCAATATGGGTGATGGCTGGGAAACCAAGCGCCGTCGTGCACCCGGCTTTGACTGGTGTATCTTGGCTCTGGGTCAGAGTGGTCAGATTGAAAAAATTGAGATTGATACCGCGCATTTTAAAGGTAACTTTCCTGCTCAAGTCTCTATCCAAGCGATTTATATTGAAGATGCGACTGACCAGCAGTTAATTCCGCAAAGTATGTTCTGGCCATTCCTGCTTGAAGCACAAGAGATGCAGATGGATCATATTCATAGCTTTGTTGAGGAAATCTTAAAACAGGGAAAAATTTCTCATATTCGGGTGAACATGATTCCGGATGGTGGCATTAGCCGGATTCGACTGTGGGGAAAAGTTGCCTGAGTAATTATATCTATGAGCATGCAAACCATAAAAATACAGCCCTTAACTGCTGAAAGTTTCTTGCCTTATGGCGAGGTCATTGCCTGCGAAGGCAATGATTTTTTCCATATTAATGATCAGCAGACCGAGCGTTATCATGCTCTGGCGGTTGCTGAAACAGATGCTAAAGTTGGTCTAAGTATTTTTAGAAATATTCAGACTACAGCCATTCCCTTTGCAATCGAAATGCTGGAACGTCACCCTGTCGGTTCACAAGCGTTCATCCCGATGCAGGGCCAGAAATTTCTAATTGTGGTTGCGCCTAATCTGGATCATGAAAAGCCTGATCTCAGTCAAATTCAGGCTTTTATCAGTAATGGTACACAAAGTGTAAATTACCGTGCCGGTACCTGGCATCATCCTTTGCTGACCTTTGAAGCTCCGAGTGATTTTGTGGTGATCGATCGGATCGGCACTGGTCCAAACTGTGATGTTTATACTTTTCCTGAAAAGATTTTTATCGAAAATTAAGCCCATTAAAAAGCCCTTATTGATAAGGGCTTTTTAATTTCTTATTTCTTATTTTAGAAATGATATTTCACTAAAGCACTCACGTTATTTTCATCTGCATCCGGAATACCGTATTTGTTATTCCAAACCGAATGCTCAATACCGAGATATAAATTGGTGTCAGGAGAAATATGCTTGCCGACATTCCATTTCCACTGAGTCGTCCAGTTCATCTCGCTCGCATGATCATCTTCAGCAGTTGACCAGTCCAGGAAGCCATCTACCAGGAATTCTTCTGTACCCAGTTTAAATGGCACACCATAGGTCAAGGTGAGCTGATAGTCGTCTTCCATATTTTCGTTATTTACACGATAAAGATTCACGCTGGCATAATTGAATTTTGGAATAGCCAGGTCGAAACCTACACCGTACAGGAAGTTATCAAAACCTTCACCACCTTCCCAAGTCGTTGCGACCAGCACATCTTTCACTGGACCGAATGCCAGCTTTTGACCTGAAACTTCACCCAGACTTAAACGTGGTGAAAATTCAAAATAGCTTGATTTAATATCATCGGAACCACGCATACGGTCAATGAAAAAGAAGACATCTGCATATTTAACTTTTGCAGCGTATTCAACAGTTAGGGTTGCCTGTTTTTTATCTACAACTTCATAGTTTTCCCCATAAAGCCCAGTAACGCTAAAATCCTGCCAGACTGGTTTTGCCTGTGCAGATGCTGCACCCCATGCAAGTAATGTTGCAGCAGCAACTTGAGTAAATTTCATAAATAAGGTTCCCCAATGGAATTAAAAATCTCATTCTGGATTAAGCAAGAACAAAGCCAACTTTTTTAATTTTTGATAAAAAAGCCCATGACTGGCATGGGCATATGGAGGAAATCATACTTTAATGCAGCGTTTCTGCAATCTTTTCCGGAACCTCTGTTTTCGACTTGAACATTTGCAGATGATTAAACAGAATGTTTAAAAGGATCGCCATTAAACAGGTTGAACTGATGCCAGAATGAAATAGGGTTTGAAACCATTTTGGAAAATTAGCATAGAAAGAATAGTCAATAATCGGGATCATGCCGGCTGCAATTGAAGTTGCAACAATAATCAAATTCTTTTGCTCGTTATAATCAATTTTTGCCAGAGTTCGGATGCCGCTTGCAGCCACTGTACCAAATAGCACCAATCCTGCACCACCAAGTACCGGAACCGGAATTGCGGCGATTAGTCGGCCCATAATTGGAAGTAATCCCAAAACCACTAAAATCATACCGCCAGCAGCGACCACAAAACGGCTTTTAATCCCGGTAATGGCTACCAGCCCGACGTTCTGTGCAAAAGCACTTTGCATGAATGAACCAAAAATCGGTGCAACTGCACTTGAGAACATATCTGCACGCAGACCATTGGAAATACGTTCTGAATCTACTTTGGTTCCAACAATTTCACCTACAGCAATAATATCAGCTGTTGTTTCAGTCATAATCACCAGCGTCACGATCAGCATGGAAATGATTGCACTGAGTTCAAAAGTTGGCATGCCGAAAGCAAAGAAACTCGGAAATTGTACCCATGCACCATTGCCGACTTTACTAAAATCGCCAAAACCAAACAGATAAGCCAGCATTGAACCCAATACGATCGCCAATAAAATAGACAGGCGACGAATCGAGGCATTTCTACTCAAGTTTAGACAGATCACAATGGCCAAGGTCATCACGGCCAAACTGATATTTTCTACACTTCCCCATTCAGGTGCATTTTTATTGCCCCCCATCATCCAGCGAACGGCTACGGGTAAAAGTGATAAACCGATAATCGTGATCACACAGCCGGTCACGACTGGCGGGAAAAAACGGATAATTCTAGAAAAATAAGGCGCAAGGAAGAAACCAATTAATGAAGCTATGATGACTGCACCATAAACAGCTGATAAGCCGCCACCTGTAGTTACAATCGCCACCATCGTCGCCACACCCGCAAAGGAAACCCCTTGTACCAGTGGCAATTTAGCCCCGATATATTTCACTCCAATGGTTTGTAAAATCGTAGCCAGACCGCCAACAAACAATGCAGCCGCAATCAATAAACCGATTTGTGTAGCTTCCAAACCTGCGGCAGTACCCACAATGAGTGGTGGTGCGATAATACCACCGTACATGGTCAATACATGTTGCAAGCCATAGGCTGCACTTTTGCCTGCGCCCAGATATTCATGTTCTGGTGAAATGTTGGTGCTTTGTTCTGTCATTCTTTTTCTCTCCCTGAAAGCTTGAATAAAAAAATCAGCTTCCGCGATATGTGGAGTACGCGAATGGGCTGATCAGTAAAGGAATATGAAAGTGCTGAGAGGCATCTTTCACCTGAAAATGAATGACTGCTTTAGGAAAGAAAGTTTCTAGACCTAAGCCTTCAAAATAATCAGAAGTAGCAAATTCAAGACTGTATTTACCTTCCTCAAATTCGGTTAAACCAAAATCTGTGACTCGACCATCTGCATTGGTAAATGCTTTTCCGAGTAATTCACCTTTTTCATCAAAGAGTTTGATTAAAACATGTGCTGCAGGTTTGCCGAGATGCGTATCTAAGATATGAGTGCTGATCATGCTTGCAGCTCCTGTGACAGTCTTAATAAAGCGATTTCCGCCAGTTGCGTATGAACAATACCTTTTTCAGTTTCCGGATCATTAACTAAACGGTCTTTCAAGGCATTCAGCACTTCTTGGCTATTTAAACCAGCCGCTTTAATCAGGAAGATATAGCCATATTTTTTTTCATAAGCAATATTGCCTTCTAGCAAAGCTTGCTGAGTTGCTTCGTCCTGAGTTATCGCAGCCTGTTCACGATTGGAAAAGTTTTTTTCAACTTCGCTTAATTCAGCCTGTGCCTTTTTTTCACCAATACGTGGATGATTATCCAAAGCTGCTTTGATTTCGTCCCAGGTCCAGGTTGCAGCCTGTTGTCTGGCTATATTCAATACATCTTCAACAGATGCATAAGGACGCTTTGCTTCAATCTGGGTCGACCAGCTCGGTATTTGCACACAGTGCTTTAAAAAGGTAATGGCCTCTTCTGGAGATGCCTGATTAAATTCAACGAGTTGCACTATTAAATCGCCTGATGATATTCATTTTTTGTTCAGTACAGGTTTTGCAATAACAGTGCCAAATCTTTTTGATCTTATATTTTTATATGATGTATAAAGCAAAAAAAGAGAACTCAAGGTTCTCTTTTTTAATATATTTTTCTCAGTTTGGTGCGTGATATTTATACCAATGTGCTGCAATATCACCCCGTCGGCAAATCCACACCTTTTCATGACCTTGCACATAATCGAGGAACTTTTGTAGGGCTTTGAAGCGTCCCGGCCGCCCTAAAATACGACAATGCATCCCAATCGATAACATTTTTGGTTCAGTTTCACCTTCAGCATAGAGCACATCAAAGGCATCTTTTAAATATTGATAGAATTGCTCCCCACTATTAAAGCCGCCCGGTGAACTAAATTTCATATCATTGCTTTCTAAAGTATAGGGGATGATCAAATGAGGGCGTGTTTCCCCTGCCTGATTGGTCAATGTGCTCCAAAATGGCAAGTCATCTCCGTAGTTGTCGCAGTCATATTGAATCTGAGGAAATTCAGCCAGTAATTGACGGGTATTTGGACTATCCCGACCGGTATACCAACCAATCGGTGCTTCGCCGAACAGGGTTTCCAGTACGCTAATCGCCTGATCCATATACTGGCGTTCAAGTTCAATCGGCATGTCCTGATAATGCACCCAGCGCTGACCATGTGACACTACATCATAATTGGCTTCTTTAATCGCTTCGACTATATAAGGATTGCGGATTAAAGCCATCCCAACCCCAAAAATAGTCATCGGCAGATTACGCTTTTTAAACTCATTGTGAATCCGCCAGAAACCTGCACGTGAGCCATATTCATACATAGAATCCATCGACATGTGTTTGTCTGGAAAGCTGGCTGCGCCAATAATGTCAGATAGAAACTGTTCTGAACCGGCATCACCATGTTCAATGTGGTTTTCACCACCTTCTTCATAATTCAGTACAAACTGAACTGCGACACGGGCCTGATTAGGCCATTCTACTTTTGGTACATCGCCATGATAGCCAATCAAATCACGTGAATAAGGCTGGTTTCGAATTTGACCTATGAGTTCTTGTCCGCGTAGATATGTGCTGGTCACGTTTAATCCCTGATGTGTTATATCAAACAGTAAAATTGAATAAGCGTGACAAGCAATTTATGCGCCAAAAAGGTTCATTAAATTTTCATGAAGTTTCATTAATAGTTCGATCTAATCTAGGATGATTAGGAACTGTAAGACCATAATTATTGAATATTCTTTCTACTCTAAAATAGGGAATTTTATTTTTACTACATATCTTTTTAAGTTTTTCCTCATCTTTGGATGAAATTTTAATTCCACCAATTACAGTACAAATTAAATCTGTATAAGGAATTTTTTGGATCGGTTCATTTGTATAAGGTCTTAAAATTCTAAACTCTTTTTCATAGCTCCATTCTTCAGATTTCGTTGTATAGATCTCTAATATTTTCCATTTAGGGTTTAAACGATCCTTTAATGTAATTAGTGGCATTTCATTAGAATATCTTATAGGAATAGGTAAAAAGTTCTTATATTTTTGACTAGATATAAGCATATCTCTTTTATGAAATTTAAATTCTGTTAAAAAACCTTTATGAAAATCTGCATAATGAGACCACATAAGAATATTAAGTGGGTTGTGGTTTAAGCAGCAGATTCCCATGCGACTATTAATATCTTGAAAATAACTAAGGTTATTTATATCTTTAGTTTCTATCTCTTTTAATTGTTTAGCTGATCCTAGACAAAATAATGGACAGCACGTGCCTCTAAAGATAACGTAACTTTAATCTTTGGAGATTCAAGAAATGGCTAAACGTTTTAGTCCCGAATTTAAACAGCAAGCGATTGATTATGCACTTTCAAACTCACACGAGTCTGTAGCTGCAATCGCCCAGAAATTAGGTGTGGGTTATTCAACATTAGATAAATGGATTCGTGAAACCAATCCGGCAGGTTCAAGCAAACGTCAACTTTCACCAGAACAACAGCGGATCGTGGAATTAGAGAAAGAAGTCAAACAGCTCAAGGAAGCCAATGACATCTTAAAAAAAGCGCATGTGTACTTTCTAACAGATCATGCCAAGAAAAGTACACGGTAATTCAAGATCTAGATATGAATGAAGTCACCGTATCTTCTGCCTGTAAATGCCTGGGTGTCAGCACTTCAGGCTATTATACCTGGCGAAAACATCAAGCCAATACGGCACAGAAATATAATGACTTAAAAGCCGTATATTGGCAGCATCATGCACGATTGGGTGCACCTTCATTAGTACATGACATGCATGATTTAGGTTACAACATGAGCGAACGTACTATTGGAAGGATCCTAAAAAAGCTTGGTTTACGTAGCAGGATTGCACGTAAATACAAGCATACGACTGATTCAACCCATCGTTTGCCTACAGCACCCAACTTGTTGGATCGCCAATTTACAGCTACTCAGCCTAATAAAGTCTGGACAACAGACATTACCTATATCCGCACTAAAGAAGGTTGGTTGTATTTATGTGTGATGCTAGATTTATTTAGCCGTCGTATCGTGGGGTGGCAAACCAGCCATCGAATAGACCGCCAGTTGGTGTGTGATACGTTTAACTATGCAATGGCTCGTCAGGGTTATCCAACTGGTGTTATGGTTCATTCGGACCAAGGCTCACAGTACTGTAGTCGTGATTTTAGAGCGCTGTTACTGAAAAATGATTGTACTCAGAGTATGTCTAGACGTGGAAACTGTTGGGATAATGCAGTGACTGAAAGCTTCTTTCATACATTAAAAGGTCATGTGGTACATGGCAGTGTGTTTTCGACTCGAAAAGAAGCGAATGCTGTCTTGTTTGACTATATTGAAATTTATTACAATCGAGTCAGAAGACATTCTGCAAACGGCTGGTTAAGTCCAGAAGCCTTTGAACAGAAATATATTAAAAGTTTAGAGGGGCTGGTTGTCCACGATACTGTCTAGGATCAAGCTAACTTTTGTGCCTCCTCCATAGCTATATTTATACGGCAGTATTTCCAAAATATATTTTGTACTTCTTCCGCTGAGTGATGGTAACTATCATCCACAGCATACACACAGTCTAAAGGATCATTAAATTTTTCAGGCTTTGTAAAACTTATAGTCCCTTCTGTTAGAAGCTTTAATCGACTATCAGTAATAGGCTGATGTTTATATAAATATATGTAGTTTTCATCTTGATAAACGAATGGATATTCTAAAATATTGAGCAAATTAGCAAACTCTATCTAATCTATTGAATTAGTAATCTATATACTTTTTAAACATACTCATCAAGATCAAAAATAAGAAAATACCCCTCATCCTAACCTTCTCCCAAAGGGAGAAGGAACTTTCCAAGAATTTATTTAAATAGTGGAAATTCCCTCTCCTTTAAGGAGAGGGTCAGGGAGAGGTAATTAAAACAAGAAATACCTTTGCGCCATCGGCAACACTTCCGCTGGCTCACAAGTCAAATGCACACCATCAGCACGAACTTCATAAGTTTCTGGATGCACTTCCATCACAGGACAGTAATTATTATGTTTCATATCCTGTTTAGTTACCTGGCGTGTCGCCTTACATGGTGAAATCAACTTTTTCAGACCTAATTTTTCATGTACGCCATTCTCAATTGCGACTTGCGACAAGAACGTAATACAGGTGTTATGCACTCCACGCGGATAAGCCCCAAACATTGGACGATAATGCACAGGCTGTGGCGTTGGAATAGAAGCATTAATATCACCCATCGGCGCTGCTGCAATCATCCCACCTTTGATAATCATGGATGGTTTCACCCCAAAGAATGCAGGTTTCCACAATACCAGATCAGCTAACTTACCTTCTTCAACAGAGCCAATTTCATGGCTTAAACCGTGAGTAATTGCAGGATTAATCGTATATTTGGCGATATAACGTTTAACCCGATTATTGTCCCTATAGGCTGTATCACCTTCCAAAGGCCCACGTTGCACTTTCATTTTATGCGCCGTTTGCCAAGTCCGTAAAATTACTTCACCCACACGACCCATCGCCTGAGAGTCTGATGACATCATGGCAATCGCACCCATATCCTGCAATATATCTTCTGCAGCAATGGTTTCGCGTCGGATACGGCTTTCTGCAAAGGCCACATCTTCTGCAATCGCTGGATCTAAATGGTGACAGACCATCAACATGTCTAAATGTTCATCGATGGTATTGACGGTATATGGACGAGTTGGATTAGTTGAAGATGGCAATACATTCGGTTGACCAATGGCTTTTAGAATGTCCGGTGCATGTCCGCCACCTGCACCTTCAGTATGATAAGTATGAATGGTTCGATTTTTAAAAGCTGCTAAAGTTTCTTCTAGAAAGCCACTTTCGTTTAGTGTGTCAGTGTGAATCGCGACCTGCACATCGTACTGGTCGGCCACAGTCAGACAGTTATCAATCGCTGCTGGTGTCGAGCCCCAATCTTCATGCAATTTTAAACCCACTACACCAGCTTTAATTTGTTCTGCAATTGGCTCTGGCTGGCTCAAGTTACCTTTACCCAATAAACCAATATTCATTGGTAAATCATCAATCGCTTGTAGCATTGTGGCAATATGCCAAGGCCCTGGAGTCACGGTTGTCGCAGAAGTTCCAGCTGCCGGACCTGTACCGCCGCCGACCATCGTGGTTGTGCCAGACATCAGTGCCGTTTCAACTTGCTGCGGACAGATCCAGTGAATATGGGTATCAATTCCGCCAGCTGTTAATATTTGTCCTTCGCCAGCAATGACTTCTGTAGCCGCGCCAAGTGGAATAGTAATATTTGGCTGAATATCCGGATTACCGGCTTTACCGATTTTCCAGATTCGACCATTTTTTAAGCCTATATCTGCTTTAACAATGCCCCACCAGTCGACAATCAGCGCATTTGTAATGACAGTGTCAGCCACTTCAGATGACAAAAGTTGTGATTGACCCATACCATCACGAATGACCTTGCCGCCACCAAATTTAACTTCTTCACCATAAGTGGTGAAATCCTGTTCGACTTCAATGAATAATTCAGTATCAGCTAGACGAACACGATCTCCTACAGTCGGTCCAAACATTTCGGCATAAGCACGACGTGACATTTTCATGATTTATAAACCTTTATAATTCTGCTGCAATTTTTATGAATCGAGCTTGCCCATGATTCGCCCGGCGAAACCGTAAACCTCACGTTTACCTGCTAGTGCAACCAATTCCACATCACGTTTTTGCCCTGGCTCAAAACGAATCGCCGTACCAGCAGCAATATTTAAGCGAAAGCCTTTGGCCAGCTCACGATCAAATTGCAAGGCATCATTGGCTTCAGCAAAGTGAAAGTGTGATCCGACCTGAATCGGTCGATCACCAATATTAGCAACAGTCACTTTCAAGATTTCCCGACCGACATTCATTTCAATATCGCTCTCAGGTGTAAAAATTTCCCCTGGAATCATATGCTGCTCCTATACGATCGGTTGATGGACAGTGACCAGTTTTGATCCATCTGGAAAGGTTGCCTCGACCTGCACTTCTGCAATCATTTCCGGAATGCCTTCCATGACATCATCACGTGTCAGTAAAGTCGTACCGTAATGCATCAACTCACTGACCGTCATGCCATCACGCGCACCTTCAAGCAATGCCGCAGAAATATAGGCAATGGCTTCTGGATAATTCAGTTTTAAACCACGAGCTTTACGACGCTCTGCCACCAGACCCGCAGTAAAAATCAGCAGTTTATCTTTTTCTGTAGGATTGAGTTCCATAACTGGTTCCTCATTGATATATATGTATTTCTAAGCAAAATATGTGCAAGATTCGATATTTGGTGTTCTCTCCCTTTGGGAGGGAGTTAGAGGGAGGGTTTTAATAAATGTTTAATCACCTCTCCCTAACCCTCTCCTATAAGGAGAGGGAATTAAAGGATTACGTCCGCCAAATCCTCGGAAATGCCTCATCCAGACCGAACCAGTAACGTCTTAATCGAGCGCGAATTGCAGCAAAACCATCATGGCATTGACGGACATCATCTCCCAGAAAACGTGCACTAATTACATCGCTAAGCAAAGTCAAGGTAATCGGTACATCCATCCGCATAATAAGCTCACGAATTAAATCGAGATGCTGTTCCAGATAAAAACTCGCGCGATATTTTTCAGGCGGTACAGCCCAGAAGCTACCCATCACCGCATGTCCATTCATACCTAGACATGAACTGAGCCAGCGGTCATTGCCCTTAAAATTCAAGGTGTCTGCAACCAGCAATATGTCTTTGCGCCAAAGCTGAAACCGGTTTTGATAAGCTCCCTGTGCAAACTGCTCATCTCGTGCCTGACGGCCGATCACCAGCATATCCCAACCAATAAAACTGGCTGCTGCATCTAAGTGGACGATTGTTTCGGAACTGGCATTAGCGCCATCAAATAGCATGGTTTCTTGAGGCAGCCATTCAAAAATCGCATTGTCATTTAAACGGATATGAATGTGCTGAAAGGCCTGCTTGCCATTGGTTCTGTACCACTTACCCGCACCTGGTGTGGTCACCAAGGCATGAGCATTAGCATCTACCTGCATATCAAAAGTGAGATGATCCCCACCGGCAATCCCTGCTGGCGGATGCACGATAATGGCATGACAGATTCCGTTAGATTCAGGCCATAACATTTTCTGGATGCGTACCGGTCCATGATGCTTGCGGTGCTGCAAAATGGTTCGCGTAGTCTGTTGCTGCGCCTGAAATCCCATTTCCAGACGTGCATACCATAAGTTCTGCTGCGTGCTTTTTTCTGCCAGTTCGTGCATCAACAAATCAACTCAATTTCATCTGCGAATAATTAACGAAGCATTAAGCCAAGCCAATGACAGCAACAACTGCAGCTAAACCACCAACGATCTGCTTGCCATAAGGCACATATTTTTTCACGAATGCACCCAGAGCCAAGCCTGCACCATAAATCAAAGCCATTGCTGAAACCATGCCAACAATTAATAGCGATACATGACCACCTTGACCCAATTCACTTCCATGCGCTACGCCGTGGAAGCTGGCCAATAAGATTGCAGCGACAGGCAAAACCTTATTCGATTTAGTCCACAGCGCAACAGCTAAAATGACCAGTGAAGCGATGATGCCTGACTCAGCCATTGAAGTTGAAAGCAGACCTTCGCTACCGAGCACAAAGCCTGCAACCATCGCTACTGCAAGACCGATGAGACCCGTGATTTTCCAGCGCTGATTTGTAGTCCACATCAATACACCAAAAGCAATTGCCATCATCAGGTGATCTAAACCGGTAAAAGGATGGACAAAGCCAGACCAGAATCCATTGTGATGGTCATGTCCCGCGTGAGCCATTGCCAACATAGGTAAAGCAGCAATACCTGCGACCAGTAACTGTTTGAATAGACGCATGATGAATTTCCCCTTAAGACTTAAATAAACCTTGTTTTTCGATAAAGCTGATAATCTCGTTCAAGCCATCTTGTGTTTTCATATTAGAAAATAAAAATGGTTTATCGCCACGCATCCGCTTCGCGTCCTGATCCATCACCTCCAGGCTGGCACCGACCATTGGCGCCAAATCTGTTTTATTGATAATCAGCAAATCCGACTTGGTAATTCCAGGACCACCTTTACGTGGAATCTTCTCGCCACCGGCAACATCGATCACATAGAGAGTTAGATCGGACAATTCGGGACTAAAGGTTGCCGCAAGGTTATCGCCACCACTTTCAATAATGATCAGCTCTAGTCCATCAAACTTTTCACACAAATCATCAATCGCAGCCAGGTTAATGGACGCATCTTCACGAATCGCAGTATGTGGACAACCACCTGTTTCTACACCGACAATGCGGTCTGGCGACATCGCTTCATGACGGGTTAAAAAGTTCGAGTCTTCTTTAGTGTAGATGTCATTGGTCACCACTGCCATATTGTATTTTTCACGCAGTGCAAGACATAAATTCAGGGTTAAAGCGGTTTTACCTGATCCAACCGGACCACCAATTCCAACGCGTAATGGACTACGTTCTGACATGTTGATTTCCTTTATTACATTTTCTATGCACCAGTTTTAATGATGCTTTTCAATTTTTTTACTGCTAATCTAATCTGAAAATTAAGACCGAAATAAGCGTGAATACTGGGTTTCGTGCGACATGCTTAACATGGCATATTGCGGTAATGCGCTGCTGATTTCATGATCGTCCAAAGCTAATGCAACCTGTACAGCTTCAGGAATTTCCTGATGTAATTGCCAGATAATCCGCTGCCCGCTCATTTGCCCGAGTGGAATGGTTTTTACTGCTGCCAGCACCTGATTTTCCAAAACTGTAAAGCTATAAGCAGTTAAGACATCGGCAAGATCTAAGCCTAGCTCACCACATAAATGTGCATACACCGGCACAAACCCTAATTGCTTTTTTACGCTCGGCGGCTGCTTTAACACATCTCTAATCCATGCATTCAAGGAAAATGCCAACTGCTGTGATTCAGCCAGTAATTCTTTGGATTCTCGGCTCGCGCGGTATAGCTCTGCCCAATACTGAAACTGTTCAGGATCATTAAAAGACTCCACCAGACGCTTGAGTACGGGAAGCTCAAAACGCACCAGCAGCATTTCCAATACTTCTTGGAAATAGCTCACACAAGAGGCTTCATCATGCACCATGCCTTTTTCAATCGCGCTTTCCACCCCTTGTGAATAACAGTACGCTCCAATCGGCAACGCCGTTGAAGATAGAGTCAGCAAGCTGAGCAGCTGAGACGCATTAGTGATGGACATGATGTAACGCCTTGATTGGGCTTAAACGGTGGTCATGCTGATGCTGTGCATAAGCCCCACTTTCAGGTTCAAATGGGTGCATGACTTCATTAACTTCAAGACCTAAACCTTGCACCATTTCAGCCAGTACATGATCTGGTTCAAAGTACAATGCAGTAGGTGTGAGCATTAGAGGAACATGACGATTCCCCAGATGATAGGCTGCTTTCAATAAGTCAAAGCTATTGTCCGTAGTCACCTGAATCAATTTTTCAGGCTTCGCATCGACCCGAAGAATGTCACCCTGTTCAGTTGCTATAAAAGAACCACTACGCAAGATTCCAGTACGTGGTAAATCTGCACCAATATCGACACCATTTTTTAAAGTTGCACGAAAACGGCTCTTTTGTCGTGTATCGAATGTGAGTTCAAGAGACTCAAAATCACTTTCTGGTGCAATGTTTTCCAAACGTTGCGTATAAATTTTCATAACTACCCTACTGATGCTGATAAATCCTGTATTTGTTCCAAATTGAAACCAAATAATTTTTAGCATTTAAAATTTGCATCAAAATAAAGCAGTTATCGTGCCAACTTGGTTTGTTAAAAGATCTAAAATTGAATGAAAGATAAAATCTCAATTTTTTTTGTTGAGCTAATCCGTAAGTTAAATTATTTTCTTGATTCAAAAATTTAAGCTAATATCTCTACAATTATTAAATAAGAATATGAGAGATAAATGGCAAAATTCTTAAATACAAGCGGCACAAATTTCTTTTTAGAAGAACTCATTAAAAATGCCAAAGAACGTCTAATTTTAATTAGCCCATATTTGCGTCTCAATGATCGTATTAAAGAGCTATTGGAAGACAAAGATCGGCTAAAAATTGATATCCGTATTGTTTACGGTAAAAGTGATCTGCATCCTGATGAAATTAAATGGATGCAAAAACTGGATTATGTGCGTCTAAGTTTTTGTAAAAATCTACATGCAAAATGCTATTTGAATGAATCAGAGTGCATCATTTCAAGCTTGAATCTCTATGAATTTAGCCAAGTGAATAACAATGAAATGGGGATTCTAATCCGCAAGTACGAAGATAATGATGTATTTAAAGAAGCTTATGAAGAAGCACAACGGATTATTCGAATTAGTGATGAAGTCCGTATTACTTTAGATGAGGTAAAAGCAGAGACCATCCCAACTGAAGAGAATAAATCAGAAGAAAATACAGCGTTCACGAAGCTGACCACAGCGAAGCTTGCAGCAAAACTAGGCTTAAAAACAGCAGACACTTTTGAGAAATTGATTGCCAAAGGTTATCTAACACTCAATGAAAATGGAAAGCATTTTTTAACAGATGAAGGTAAATCTGCAGGTGGAGAATTCCGAACTGGACAATATGGCATGTATTTTTTATGGAGTGAGAATACAGAGATTTAATTATATTTATAAATCCCTCCAAACCTCCCTTTGTAAAAGGGAGGCTTTAAAAGCAGTATGACTAAATTGCCACCAGATCCCGAATCCCTTTTTCTGGCATTTCACTTCCAATACCTTGAGCAATCACTTGCCCACGTGCCATGACGGTATAACCATCTGCCAGTTCTTCAGCAAAGTCATAGAACTGTTCTACCAGAACAATTGCCATTTCACCGCCATCAGCCAACTTACGAATTACCCGACCAATATCTTTAATGATAGATGGCTGAATCCCCTCAGTCGGTTCATCCAAAATGAGCACACGCGGTTCAGATGCCAATGCGCGAGCAATCGCCAGTTGTTGTTGCTGGCCACCGGATAAGTCACCGCCGCGTCGATACTTCATTTCTTCTAATACCGGAAAAATCTCATAAAGATGTTCCGGAACTTTACGGGTTTTGGCTCCTTTAAATTTCGCCATGCCAATCAAAATATTTTCTTCTACTGTTAGGGTTGAAAAGATATCTCGTCCTTGTGGCACATAAGCCAAACCTGCCCGTACCCGCTGTTCAGGACTCAGTTTGGCAATATCTTTGCCATCTAAAAGGATCTGACCTGATTTGATGGGCAAAATTCCCATCAGACATTTCAGTAATGTCGTTTTACCAACACCGTTACGACCCAAAACCACTGAGCACTCACCGACAGGCGCATTGAAAGACACATCACGTAAAATGTGACTACCGCCATAAAACTGATTTACATCTTTAACATCTAGCATCAGTCAGCCCCTTAACGTCCAAGATATTTTTCAATGACCTCTTCATTGGCCTGTACTTCTGCCAATGTGCCTTCGGCTAAAATCGCCCCTTGTGCCAGCACCGTGACTTTTTCACTAATAGTATCGATGAAGCTCATATCGTGTTCGACCACCACCAGCGTATGATTTTTTTTCAGCTCCAGACAAAGTTCAGCAGTCCGTTCGGTTTCGGCATCGGTCATCCCTGCCACTGGCTCATCCAGTAAAATGAGTTTTGGACGTTGCATCAGCAGCATACCAATTTCCAGCCATTGCTTCTGACCGTGCGATAAAAGCCCTGCAGGTTTGTGAATAAATTCCTGCAAGCGGATTTGCTGTAACGATTCATCCAAGGCATTTTGTGCATCCGGATCGAGCTTGCTGAAAAAGCTTTTTTTAACACGTTTATCTTTAGGTGCAGCCAAGAGCAGATTTTCCATCACGGTGAAATTTTCAAACACCGTTGGTTTCTGGAATTTACGCCCGATGCCAGCTTCTGCAATTTCTTCAGTACTCATTTTCGCCAGATTATAGGTTTGGCCAAAAAATGCAGAACCTTCAGTAGGACGGGTTTTCCCGGTAATGACATCCATCAACGTGGTTTTACCCGCGCCGTTTGGCCCAATGATGCAGCGCAATTCACCTTCTTCGATATACAGCGATAAATCATTTAAGGCACGGAAAGCATCAAACCAGACACTGACTTTTTCCAGATAAAGTGCGATCCCATGGCTAAAATCTGGCCCTTGCTCTTTTGGTCGGCCATAGCCTTCAGAAGCATGGCCGCCATGAGGTTGTAAAATTTCACTCATTCGCTACGCTCCTTTTTAAAACGGTCAAATAATCCAATCACGCCTTTAGGCAGGAAGATGGTGACCACAATAAATAATGCCCCCAGAATTAATAACCAGGCTTCTGGATAAGCGACAGTAAAGTAAGTTTTAACTGCATTAATTAAGCCTGCACCCAGGATCGGACCGATCAAGGTACCGCGACCGCCAGCCGCTACCCAGACTGCCATTTCAATCGAGTTCACCGGATTCATTTCGCTCGGATTAATAATCCCGGCTTGTGGTACATACAGTGCACCAGCGATACCTGCAATCACAGCAGATAATACCCAGGCTGAAAGCTTGTACCATAAGGTGCGGTAACCAAGATATTGCAGACGATTTTCACTATCACGAATCGCGCCAAGCACACGACCATAAGGTTTATTCATTAAATGGCGTAGACCAACAAAGCACAGCAATAACACCAGAGCCGTGATAAAACATAGGCTGGCACGCATTGGTGCTGATGTGATGTCCATGCCTAAAATGGTTTTGAAACCGGTAAAACCGTTATTCCCGCCAAAGCCTGTTTCATTGCGGAAGAATAAAAGTGCTGCCGCAAAAGTCATCGCCTGAGTAATAATCGAGAAGTAAACGCCTTTGATTTTTGAGCGGAAAGCAAAGAAGCCGAAAATAAAGGCAATTAGTCCTGGTACCAAGACCACAAGTATCATGGCCCACCAGAAATGATTAGTCCCCACCCAAAACCAGGGTAATTCAGTCCAGCTCAGAAAACGCATAAAGTCAGGCAAGCCATCACCTGCTGATTGACGCATCAGGTACATCCCGAATGCATAACCACCCAAGGCAAAGTACAGGCCATGACCTAAACTTAAAATACCGGCATAGCCCCAGACCAGATCAAGTGCTAAAGCCACCAACGCCAGGCACATGATCTTTCCGATCAAAGTTACCCAGTAAGCAGACAGATGCAGGCTCGAATCTGCTGGCAATAAATGCAGCCATGGCAATGCCAATAAAATAACAAAACAGATCGCAATTGCGAGTGCGCTATAAGGTTTATCTGAAAGTAATGATGTGATTTTCATAGGCTTACTCCACAAAGCGTCCTTTAATGGCAAACAAACCTTGTGGGCGTTTCTGAATAAACAAAATCACAAGAACCAAGAGAATAATTTTCGCCAATACTGCACCCATACCAATTTCCAGTACGGTTCCACTGACACCTAGTCCCAAAGCGGCAAGAACTGCACCCCATACTTGACCAACACCACCGACAACAACCACAAGGAAAGCATCGATAATGTAGTTCTGGCCCAAATCTGGTCCAACATTACCCACTTGCGCCAAGGCACAGCCGGCAAGACCGGCAAGACCTGAACCCAGACCAAATGCCATCATGTCAATCCGGCTGGATCGGATACCGACAGCACGAGCCATTTGACGGTTTTGCGTTACGGCACGGACAAATAAACCAAAACGGGTTTTATTCAGTAGATAAACAAGTAGCAGCAAGACAGCTACAGTAAAGACAATAATTGCAATACGGTTATAAGGCAGCATCAGGCTTGGAGTAATCGAGATCCCGCCTGAAAGCCATGAAATGTTAGAAACTTCGACATTTTGTGCCCCAAAGATCATCCGCACCACTTGCATCAGGATCAGGCTCACCCCAAAGGTTGCCAATAAGGTTTCCAGTTGACGGCCATATAAAGGACGAATCACGGTACGTTCGATCAGCATGCCAATCGCTGCACTGACAATAAATGCCGCAGGAATCGCTGCGATCAGATACCAATCTACCAAACCACTAAAATGCGATTTAAAGAAACTTTGCACTACATAAGTGGTATACGCCCCGATCATGATCAGCTCGCCATGCGCCATATTAATGACACCAAGCAAGCCATATGTAATGGCTAATCCTAAAGCCGCAAGCAATAAAATACTGGCAGTACTTAAACCGGAAAATACATGTCCAGCCCATTCACTGGCCTGAATTCGGGTTTTGATACTACTTCTGGCATCGACCAGCGCTGCTTTTAAATCAGGATGCAGATTTGGCTGAGCCAGTTCATTTTGAACCAGTGCAAGAACGTCTGGTCTGTTGGAATCTTTTAAAACTTTTGCCGCTTCTATTTTGGTCAGGACATTTTCAGATTGATAATCCAGACGTGCTTTTAACTGGGCAAAACGTGATTTAACCGTATTGTTTTTTTCATTTAAATACATCTGATTGATGGCTTTAGCATCAAGTTCGGACAAGTTATTTTCCAGAATATCAATCGCCTCAAGTCGCTGAGAGGCTTCTTCTGAATTTAATTTCTTTTTTGCTAAACCAAAGGTCAGTGCTTTATTTAAGGTATTTACCAGCGTAATTTGCGATAAATCAGATGGCCAGGTTTCCACGGTTTTTCCGTCAGGATAGCTAACCAGTTTGTCTTCTGCTTCCAGAATATAAGTATTGCCTGAACTGTCAGTATAAAGCTGATCTTTTTCAACAAACTCTGCCAGCTGATCAAGTTGTTCAACACTGGCAGGCCACTGGTTTAATAAAGCACGACGAGTGGCAAAGTCCCCACGAACAAACTGCTGAATAGCATCAAGTGACTGTTGAGATGATTGCGATACGGTTGTTTCGCTAGATTGAGTTTCCGCATGCACCATATTGAGACACAAACACTGACTCAAAATTAAAAAAATGGCCGCGAGATTTAGGCGAGTGGACATGAGTGCCCTCCCTATTTATATATTTAACGCTGTCCCGTCCGGGAGATGAAAAACCAGAAAGGCCTACTGCCGGAGCAGCAGGCTTTGGAGGAAATTATTTAGGAATGTATGGGCTCCATGGCTCAGCAGCGATGGTTTTCGGAGTCTTATAAACCACGTCAAACTGACCATCACCACGGATCTGACCAATCATCACTGGTTTATGTAAATGATGGTTGTTAGCATCCATTTGTAACTGATAGCCAGATGGTGCATCAAAGGTCTGACCTGCCATCGCTTCACGAACTTTATCCACCTCAGTAGAACCGGCTTTTTCTACCGCCTGTTTCCACATATTGATACCCACATAAGTCGCTTCCATCGGGTCATTGGTTACAAACTTGTCTGCATTAGGCAATTTGTATTCCACGGCATACTGTTTCATCTTGCCGCTGAATTCAGTATTTTTCGGATTTTTCACGGACATGAAGTAGTTCCATGCCGCTAAATGGCCGACCAATGGCTTGGTATCAATACCACGAAGCTCTTCTTCACCTACAGAGAATGCCATAACTGGAATATCAGAAGCTTTAATGCCCTGGTTACCCAATTCACGATAGAACGGTACGTTTGAATCGCCGTTGATGGTTGAGATCACCGCAGTCTTTTTGCCTGCAGCAAATTTTTTCACATTGCCGACAATGGTTTGATAATTACTATGACCAAATGGTGTGTACTCTTCCATGATGTCAGCATCAGCAACGCCTTTAGATTTCAGGAAAGCACGAAGAATTTTGTTGGTGGTACGCGGATAAACATAGTCTGTACCTAGTAATACAAAGCGTTCTGCTTTACCGCCTTCTTCACTCATCAGATATTCAACAGCAGGAATCGCTTGCTGGTTAGGTGCAGCACCGGTATAGAAAATATTTTTAGACTGTTCCTGACCTTCGTATTGGACTGGATAGAACAATAAGCCGTTTAACTCTTCAACCACTGGCAATACCGATTTACGTGATACCGAAGTCCAGCAACCAAAGATGACCGCAACTTTATCCTGAGTGATGAGCTGACGTGCTTTTTCAGCAAATAGTGGCCAGTCAGATGCTGGATCAACGATAACCGGTTCAAGCTTTTTACCTAAGACCCCCCCATTGGCATTGATTTCATTAATCGCCATCAATGCTGTGTCTTTTAATGAAGTTTCAGAAATGGCCATCGTGCCAGATAAAGAATGTAAAATACCAACCTTAATCGTTTCCCCACTAGTTGCAGCTGCTTTCGGCTCAGAGGTAGCGGCCGTTTTATCTTCAGGCGACTTTGAACAACCTGTTAAAGTCAGTATTCCCAACATTGCAGCAACAATTAAATTTTTAGAAAACTTTTTTTGTTCGACTTTCATGTACTTCTCTCCAACCTTAGTTAGGCTTTTTTAGAAAATTTGAGAGAAGCTATTCAAATACTGTGCCACTTTTAATTTATAATTTTAACCCACTGAATTTCATTATGATTATCTATTTAAAATAAAAATAGAGATTAATTTTTGCACCAATAAATACATGTTGCCCTAAAATAGAAAATAAATTCTGAGGCGAAAAATCAATTAATTATCCTAAAAACACATCAAAATAGCGCAGCCTTTTAAATCAAAATATTAAAATGCTTACTAATGATGCATAAATAAAATGAGCAGAAAATACATCTGCTCATCAATATAATTTATTTTTCATCAATAAAATTTTGCATATGCTGCAAAACTTCCGCCGTCTTTTCACCATGTAGCCAGTGCCCTGCACTTTCAATCACTTCAACCTGTGCATGAGCAAACTGCTGATTGATGGCTTCAAAATGTTCAGGTGTAGAGATATACGATGAATTTCCACCTCTTAAGAATAATGCTGGAAGTTCATTTTTTTCTATCTTATTCCAAGCAGTAATATCTTCATAATGATCAAACAGTGCTTGCACATTAAACAACCACTGCTCTTTATTAAATGATTTTAAAAGAAACTGGATGACTATTTCCTCTTGAATATATTCACGCATAATTTTTGCTGCTTCATTTCGTGAAGCGACTTGCGCCTGTTGGACTGCAAACAAGGCTTTAAATATTTCAGAATGATGATTTTCTTGATATTGAATTGGCGTGATATCTAATACAACCAGTTTTTCAATCAGATCAGACGCCAGGTCTGCCAGCTTCATGGCAATTTTTCCGCCCATTGAATGCCCGACTGCAATAAATTTTTTAATATTTAAACTGGTTAAAGTTTCTAAAATATCTTCGGCCATGATTTGATAATTCACTTCATCAGAATGGCCAGATAAACCATGATTTCTGACATCAATTTGAATCGTAGTTGCCTGCTCTGAAAAATGTCGGGCTAACATACCTAAATTACTTAAACTACCAAATAAACCGTGAATAAATACCATTGGGGCTAAAGTTGATGTTTCATGGGTTTGTATTTGATAATTCAGGATCATTTGAGAATTCCGTGATTTCCTATGTTAGGTGTTAATAGTGGAGTTATATTGGAAGTTAATCAATTGCCAATGACATAATTTAAAATTTTGCTTAGGCTATTTTTATGGAAATAAAATATGCTTAGGCTAAATTGCAATATCTGCTCATAATTGAGTGTCACACTAGATCATTAATAAAAAAAATATTTTAAAATTTTTAGGAAATATACGAGTTTTAGAGGTTTATTTGGTATTAAGTTTTAATTATGGGATATGGATTTTGCGAGAATAAATATAAAGTAGAAAATTGCTTAGGCTATTTTAGCGTCCAATGATTTTACCGCCCTTCGTTTGAGTAAAAAAGAAACACATAAATATTTAATATTTCTTAATAAATCTCAAAAGTAGCTGATATATACCCGGTAAAATTTGTATATAAATATATTTTTATAAAGTTTGTTTAATGAGTAATTTAAAAAGCACTGAAATCCTTATGCTACGTATCAGAGTATTTATGCATTTTATAAGCAAGCTGAGAGTCGAAAAAACGAGCTAATTTTTTGGCCCTACCCTTTTGATTCATATACCTTCATTCAGGCCAACATCCCTAAATAAGATATGAATATTTAATTTCATTAGCTTCTATATGCTTCATATCTGATAGTTTAAAGTAGTGTATAAAATGTATTCTAAGGCTATCTTATGAACAATTTAGTTAAAAAAAGCATTGAATTCTTAGTGGAACAAGACGTTGTTGAATCAGCAGAATGTGTAATAGCAGAAGAGGGTTTAACTCCAGCAGAATTGATCACGATAGTTTATGGTGAAATTGTTCGAACAAGTCAAATACCTATTACTCCTCAAGTAGGAACTAAGGATTTCAATATAGCTCGATTAACAGCAGCGAGTTACTCTATTCCAACTGTCAAAGTTTCCATTCCAGAACAGAAGGATGCATTTTTAAATGATGATGGTGGCTATTAAAACTCAAGACAATGCTCTTGCTTTTATGGATTAATTACACTTCCCTACTCTTACAAAATACTGCGGTGGTCATACCTGAATTATTCATACTCTGTGCTTGTCGATCCAAAAAGTTTTTAGCAATCATAGCCATTGTGGGCGCCATATTGAGCTCTTGATTTTCTTCAGAGACTTTTTGAATCTCTTCATAAGCCGTTAAACGCTGGCAGAATGCCTGACGTTGACTTTGTGCATCAGCATTCTGATCTGGATCATCTAAAATATGTTTGGTTTCATTGACTATTTTTGTTTGCATAGCAATAAACTGATCATAATCCGCTTGTGAAAGCTTTTCGGCAAAAGCCATATTGTTCAATTGCATGCAAATAAAGAAAGTACATATTAAAGATGAGGATTTGATCATTTCGAAGGTCTTCTTTTAGTTTTCTTCTTTCCAGACATCTTCATAATCATCTGCATCAATCATGAAGCGGTAGCCCTGCTCTAAAGCCAGATAAGGTAAAACTTCAGGGGCGATATCCTGTAACTCACGCACAGTCATGGTTTCAAAAGCATCTTCATTTGAAGCCAGTTCACCACCATAAATATACCAGCTAATATTTTCTTCTGTCTCAGGCTTTCTACGGATTCCGACAATTGGATCCTGCTTCAGGGTATGTACAGCCACTGCAACGACATCATCACCACTTACTTCTACATAAGCAGAACCGACCTCTTCACACAGCAATTTCTGCTCTGCAATCAGTTCCTGTAATGGTGATAATTTCTGCGTGTTTTTCGACATTCGGTTTGACTCATTAAATTCTTCAAATACCGCTTTAGTTTAGCCTAGTTTTAAAAAATCTAATGCGTATTTTTATAAATAACCTGGAGATCTGTCCTTAAAAATGATTAAAGACAGATCGGAAATTAAGCTTATTGGAAAACTTTGAAGCGTTGATCATCTTCCAGATAATCTTTCGCACGTGCTTCACCTTCAACTGAACCAAATACCAGTTGAGCACGAAGTTTCCAGTTTTCTGGAATATCCCACTCTGCATGAACCTGCTCATCTACTATCGGATTATAGTGTTGTAAAGATGCACCCAAGCCTTCAGTATGCAATGCTGTCCAGGTAGAGAACTGAGCAATAGCAGTTGAATGTTCTGCCCAGATTGGGAAATTCTCGGCATAAGATGGGAATTGCTCTTGCAAGCCTTTTACTACATTTTGATCTTCAAAGAATAAAACTGTACCCGTACCTGCAGCAAAGGTTGCCATTTTTGCAGTCGTTTTTGCAGCACTTTCTTCATCTTTGGCATAGCTTTTTAATTTATCAGCGACAAAGCCCCAGAATTTTTCATGTTCGCCATTGAATAAAATAACGGCGCGAGATGATTGCGAGTTAAAAGATGACGGACTTTGCTTAATCGCATTTTGAATCAAATCAGTTAAATATTCAGGAGACTGTTCTACATTTTTACCAATGGCATAAATAGTACGGCGTTTTGTAATTAAATCTAAAAACTGATTCGACATTCGGTTAAATCCTTGGATATATCTTCGGGAAAACTGGAACCTTCACTTATTTTTATGAAGGAATTCTAATGAATAAGAATTCTGTGATTCATTTACTCACAAGTACTGATAGCTTAAAAAAATATGACTGGAATAGCTATATTATTAAAGTAATATCTTTATATATTCTTTTGATAAAGAATAGTTTTTTAATTTATTTTTTATCAAACGATAAAATAAATGCCCTTTTCTGAGCCAATTTCTGTTTTAAAATAAGTCACCATGTTCAATGATGTAGCAGAAAGTTGTTTTGATGATAAATATAGAAATTTGCTTAGGCTATTTATTGTCATAAGGGAAATGTCAATCCTTAGAAATCGCTATAAAAAAATCATCCCCCAATTTGGAGGATGAAATTGAATGAATCAGCTTAAATTTTCTTAGAATTTAGCATTAAGCACTTGAGCAGAGACTTTATTTTTCCAAAGATCACGTAAGGTTGGTAAATAGAATTTTTCACCCAGTTCTACCAGTTCAGCATCAATCAAGCCATGCACATCATGCATAAATAGATAATCCAGATCCACACTAGAAAGCTTAAGATGTTTCTTCTGATATTCTCTGCGTTTTTGCTGCGCCTCTTTCACCAACTGATCTGCAAATGTCTTATCTTTATACTGGGTGATCGCATTTAAACGCAATTCAATAATGCCCCACCCTGTTAATAACATCTGAAATGTCTCAAAGTCCTGAGTGGTTGATTCCCAGGTCATTTCATCAAGATTTTCATTTTCCGGGAGAACAGGTAAAAGAAGTTCCATTACACTTGGAAAAATCTTTTTAAAATTCAGAATAAATTTAACAGGATGCTCACCTGGATAATCCTTGAATTGAACCTTTTTTTGAACATCTGTTAAATAAATATCAAGCATTAAATTTTCCTTAAACAACCTGCCATTTTATGGATGTTTATTCATATGCTATAGAAACTCATGCGGAATAAACGACAAAACAGCAGTAAAAACGAACTGCATTTTAGCAGCTATATACGCTTATTCAATGTTAATTCGGTATGAGAAGCCATGAGGATAGGCTTTAGCACTAAAAAAACTTCAATAGTTATCTCTAACCATCCTTCTAATACGATTTCACCCGTAATTTTAGATTCTTTCTTTTATTTGCTCATGAATCTATAAAATTAAGAACTTCTGATGAGGAGAATAAAAAAGCCCACTCATAGAGCAGGCTTAATAAATATTTATAATTTTGAGTTAATCTATCTCACCAGTTTTGCCGGTTCCCATACATTCGATACACTGTTTAGCTTCCACAACGTTATAGCCGGTACCGCTACAGCTGCTACACTTCTTTTTTGTATAATCTGGATATAAATCCTCATCTGGATAGGATTCGTCCAAATCAAAATCATCATCAAAGTCAGTCATCACCCTTACCTCATTTTTCTAGTTATCAGGGAATTTCTATTAGTAATCCTTCATTGCATATCTGTCAAAACCTGAACGATAGATGGTTCATAGCATTTAATAAGCAAGCTTAATTGAATGAGAATTTTCCAGAAAAAACATGTGCAATTGATTTTATTAAAATTTGTATGAATAATCCTTAGATATTATAAAGCCCTCATTTAGAGGGCTTTATTATTTAACCATAATTAGAAGACTTATTTTACGTTTGGAGCCACCATATTTTCAGGGCGAACCACCTGATCGAACTGTTCTGCAGTTACCAATCCGAGTTCTACTGCGACCTGTTTTAAGGTTTTACCTTCTTTATAGGCAGTCTTGGCCACTTTAGCTGCATTCTCATAACCAATGACTGGATTCAATGCAGTGACCAGCATTAATGAATCATGCAGGAAGTGCTCAATCTTGTCACGGTTAGGCTCGATTCCGACTGCACAGTTATCGTTAAAGCTGTTACATGCATCGCCAAGCAGTTGGATGGATTGCAACAAGTTATAAGCAATCACTGGCATAAAGACATTCAGCTCAAAATTCCCTGATGCACCGGCCACATTAATTGTCGTGTCATTCCCTAAGACTTGGGCAACGACCATGGTCATGGCTTCACTTTGAGTCGGATTCACCTTACCCGGCATGATACTTGAACCCGGTTCATTTTCAGGAATACGTAATTCACCAAAACCACAACGTGGTCCACTTGCCAACCAGCGAATATCGTTGGCGATTTTATTCAGGCTAACCGCTAAAGTCTTTAAAGCACCTGAAGCAAATACTGCTGCATCACGGCCGGCCAAAGCTTCAAATTTATTAGGAGCGGTGACAAAAGGTAAACCTGTTAATTCCGCTAGAGTATCCGCGGCTTTAATGGCGTAATCTGGATGGGCATTCAAGCCTGTACCGACGGCGGTTCCGCCTAATGGCAGTTCATATAACCCTTGCAAAGCCTGATACAGTCGAATTAAAGCATGATCCAGTTGAGAGACATATCCACTGAATTCCTGACCTAAAGTTAAAGGTGTGGCATCCTGAAGATGGGTACGACCGATTTTTACAATCTCAGCAAATTCCTGAGATTTAGTATGCAAGGTATCACGTAAACGTGTTACTGCCGGTATTAACAGTTCATTGATCTGTAAGCTAGCTGCCACATGAATCGCGGTCGGAAAAGAGTCATTGGTCGATTGAGCACGATTGACATGGTCATTTGGATGCACAGGCTTTTGTGCACCTAAAGGATTGCCCAGTTTCTGGTTAGCAATATTGGCAATCACTTCATTACAGTTCATGTTACTTTGCGTGCCCGAACCGGTTTGCCATACGACTAAGGGGAACTGGCTATCCCATTGACCGCTGATCACTTCATCCGCAGCACCGATGATATAGGTCGATAACTCATGAGGAATCTGGTTTAACTCGGCATTGGTGATCGCAGCTGCTTTCTTGACCAAGCCCATGGCACGAATCATGGCGCGTGGCAAATGCTCATTGCCAATCTTGAAGTTCTGTAGACTACGCTGAGTTTGTGCGCCCCAAAGTGCTTCACTCGGTACAGCGACTTCTCCCATCGTGTCATGTTCAATACGTGTTTGCATGCTCAACCTCAATTGTTATTCCATGTTTTACTCATTTAGACAGCAGCTTCAATGCTGTACTCTATTCATCTTAATGAGTTTGATTAATTTTGCAAATGATAATTATTATCAATAATTAACTTATAGGATTCTTAATCACTGCCCTCTTAACGTATTCTGATAGAACAACCATTCATCCTCTAACATTTTCCTTAAGGTATAGCGTGGCTGCCAATGTAACAACTGTTGGGCTTTATCCGTATTAGCACCCAGTTGATCCATTTCGGCATGTGGATATGGCAAAGCATCTACTGTAGGAACAGCAGATTGGGTGACTTCTGCAACCTGATCCAGCAAAGTCTGCATTGAAATTAGCTCTCCAGCAATATTAAAGGCTTCGCAAGTCCATTGTTGCTGTTGAGAAAGCCAATGTAGTGATTTGAATACCGCATCACAGACATCCATCACATGCAAAAAGCTGCGTTCTACCGTATAGTCTTCGGTCTTGGCCTGACGGCGCAATTCCAGATATTCACGCTGCTTCGCACCCACCTGCATGGCCAGAGGCACAATATTCTTTGGTAGAGGTGGTACCCATTCACCTAAAATGCCATTTTCAAAAGCACCCGCGACATTAGAAAGACGTAACATCGCAATACGCCATTCATTATCCGTCTTGGCAGTATCCCGAATGATTTCTTCCACCATCTGCTGTGATTTAATATAAGGGTTTGGATAAGTGTAATTGAAAGCCTGATCTTCTTTTAAATCCGTTCCGGAATGGCCATATACAGCCAATGAAGACAAATACACCAGATTGCGTACTCCAGTACGCTGCATGGCACGCATCAAGCTCATGATACAACTGACATTATCATTATAATATTCAAGTGGTTTTAAAACTGATTCTTCCAATGATTTAAAGCTGGCAGTATGAATGACAGCCTGTACCGAATTCTGTTCAAAAACTTTATTTAATGCTGGAGTGTTACGGATATCAATTTTGACAAAAGGCACATAGCGGCCGGAAATAAATTCAAGGCGTTCTAAGGTCTGGAGACTGGCATTGGCCAGATTATCGACCACAATGACCTCTAGTCCTTGTGCCATCAGACTTAAAGCAATATGTGAGCCTAAAAAGCCTAAACCACCCGTCACTAAAATCATTGTTTATTAACTCCGCTTTAGAATCAGTATCTTAAATTGATATGGTGTTTATTTGGTGCTTTCTCCGACTTATCCACAGGATCAAAAACGCAAAAACCGACCCAAAATTTCTTCTGAGCCGGCTAATCTGCTCAATAAGTATATCTTATTTTACAGGTCGAACAAAAGTTGATTGTTATGTAATGTATGGAATTCATGACAATGAATTAAGCCCTCACTTCGAGGGCTTACTTAATCAAACGATAGCTTTTTTAAGTAGATTAAATGCAGCTTTAGCCGCATTAATAAATCGGATGATAATCGGTATCCAGTAATCAAGGTTTGTGAATATTTCTACAATTTCCTTCTTCGCATACCCAATTACCCAGTTCCGTTTTTCTTCACCAGATAAAGTGCTGTTTTTCAGCTTTTCAGCAGCATCCATATACTTTGCGATCTGGCTTAAAATTGGGCCGCCTGATTCAGCTACTTCTAATGTTGATTTTGATACTTGTTCAATTGTTAATGCTGTCATGCTTCAGTCACTCCTGTAGCAGTTACGCCAGACATAACTGGAAGGTTATAACGGTGATCGGCTGGCCGATTAGTCATGCCATACCAACGGAACTCCTGAAATTCAGACTCAGCATATAAGGCATAACACACCATATTTGACTGATTACCACCCAAGCAAACCAGCTTACCTGTTTTACTATCACGACCCACTACAAAGCAGACATGACCACCACCCTTACGTGATTTAATAGCTACACAACCATAAGCTGGCTTAGATAACTTTGCACCGTAATTCACATAATCTAATGCCCGGTACCAATGCTTCGGATATTTCACACCGGCTACTTTTAAGCAGTGAGCAATAAAGGTTCCACACCAGGCTGTTTCATCCTCTGACCACCATGCGCCAAGTGATTTAAGCCACTTCAGGATAGTTGGATTATGCTTAGTCTTACTGGTGTCCTCACGTAGTCCAATATGCTTTTTAGCTTCAATCATCCATGCCAGATCATTGGTTGGCTGTTGTACTGTTAAAAGGCTATTTACCCCAGATAGGCTTGGCTCATGTAGTTCTGGCTGAGCTTTTTTGCGTCCTACATATGTAGCCAAGAATACCAATACAATAGACACAATGCTTTGATACGGTTCAGGCAAGACATTGGCGTTATAGACTTCCTGCAAAACTAAATGTACACAGGATAAAAAAAGCGCCATATAGGCGCCATATTTTACTGAGTCAAACTTCCATACACTTTCATTAATTAATTTCATTGTTTCCTCTCACATTACTGCGTTCATAAAGTTTGTTACGGATTTCTTCCAAAGTTCGAAGGGTTTGATCAGATTGTTTTTCAAGGACTTGGATTTTTTGATTATTCGCCATTGCTTGTGTATTCACTGTGTCAGTTTTAGCGGTTTGATTGTTCCAAGCAGCTGCAAATACACCAATGATGGCAATACCACCCCAGCGAACCAGATTAGTTACACTATCAATTCTGGTTTTGCTTTCATTCAATACCCGGATCTGCATATCAACTTCCTTATGTCTGACCTCGGCATCCATTCGCAGCTGCTTTATATCAGCTCGAATACTTGATTTTGTTCGGTCTAGATCTGCTTCAAAATCCCCTTTTGCCTGTTGCAGGTTGTTATCGAGGTGTTTTTGCTTTTCTTGAAGTTGATCAAACTGCATGCTCATTCGGTCGATCTTTTGAGGCACATCAGCCAATTTTTCCATGCTTTGCCGCAACTGATTGATGTTGTCTGAAATTGCGTAAAGCTGACTTGGTGTTATTGGTGGCGGATCAGTTGAATAATCGTTGGACATTGCGCCCCCTAATTTTTGGTAATAAAAAAGCACCTAAAAAGGTGCTGTCATTTGGTTAAGTTTAGACTTCTATTTCTGAATACTCGCCAGTTGGTGCTGGCCTTAAGATGACCTGATTTGAGATAAATACTCTGGCACCTAAGTTGTAAGCTGTGCCTGATGTGCAAAGCACTGGACCGGATCCTCCATCAATCTGTACCCTGTATTCCGGATGCTTCACTGAAGTAATAGTGCCAATGTATTCGGCATGGGTGGGGTTTAAGAGTTTTCGCAATTCAAATAATGGATTACTCACGGCTGATACGCTCCACTGTAACTGTTTCATTGACCTTTTCATGTGAGAAGCTACCTGATACCGAATCAATCACACCCCACCACTGGCCATTAAAGGCAATGATTTTACCAGGTAGCATCTCGCCAATTTCCGAGCTCACCGGAATGTCAGCGAAGGTGTGCAATTCCTGAATATTAGCTTTCACCAGTTCATTTTTGCCGTAACTGGCACCAGACACCACGTTAAACAATGGCCCTGTGACTGACTCAAGCGGCACATCACCCGAAGTACCTCGCTGCTGTACTTTCAGGCTTTCGCCGCTACGGCTATTCACTACAGTGATGGCATTGAAGTCAGCAATATATTCATCGTTCTTCTTGATGTTTTGCTGCATCACCAGACTTTCAGATAGCAGAATGTCGTAATCATCCACGGTCATCGTATCCCAGTAACCTTTCTGGTACCGGGGTAAAATGGTCAGTGTATTGCCCGCTTTCTGGCTATAAATAAAGCCACCGCCTGCATCAACTACCTGCTTGATTGCATCAATTGGTGCAAGTTCGGCATAACTCAGGCTCTCATTAGGCACGATCCAGCCCAGTTCATCAATCAGCTTCCAATCCAAACTGGTACCGCTATTCGCTCGATCCAGTTCCGCTTGAACCAGCTGCACAGAAGTGCGTTCGTTATCCTGGATAAATGAGCGTGTTGGTCCGTATTTATCTGAGTTCAACGCTGTAACACTTCGACCTGGATAAGTGTATAAAACACTGGCAAAACGTCGGGTTTCTTCTGGATCTTCAAGCAGGATATGATGCTCAAAACTATTGATCGTAACCTTCAAGATCACCGGCTGACCATCTATTGGCTGAAGCTTTTCTTTTTCCGTATGAGCAACTGTGATGGAATAGGTCCAGCACCACTGTGATCGGCTGGTACTGTAGCTACCATCAATCACTTTAATCTTCTCGCCGGTATCCAGCCGCTCGGCTATTAATGTATTCACGATATACCACCAGTTCCTTTTTGGCAGTGCTGGAATACAGTCATCTGCACCAAAATTTAAAACAACATCATGTGAATCAACGTCATGACATAGACAGATGAAATTTAAATCACCGGTGCCTTCATATTTGGGTATTTCGGGCTTTGGCCAAGGCTGAACCGGATGCTTGCGGTAATGAATCGCTTTAGCCTTATCCCATGGCAGATCTGACTTGGTGACAATCTCAAGGCTTTTATCCCACTCAAATGAAAAACGCTTTTCAAAGACTTGGGCCACTTCATGTGAATAAGTGAAAGTCTTACGCCGGCGGATCATTTCTTGCCACACAGTTTCACGGTTATGACGCAGCTTGATTGTCTCTTCATGCAGGTAGCGCCGATGAATAAAGCGCTTATCACCTTCTTCCCAAACAATATAAGCATCACTGCTTAAACCGGTTGCTTGCTCATGTAGCGATCTGATAGCACGATTCAGTGATCCGGCTTGCTCATGCCAAATATACACTTGATTAGAAATCACCAAGCCTTGCTCATAAAAAAGAGCCTCATTTGAGACTCTTAATACTGGTTTAGCCCATGGTATTTCTGCAGTACTTAAGGCTGCAATCGCTTTCTGGTAGCGCATGTCAAAACCATAGGACACACCCACCAGATGATTGATATCGAATATCGCTTTAACCTCAAATTTAAACTCAGTATCTAAAACCGTATCAATAATACATAGGTTTTCAACAAATACCGCTTCAACATCAAAGCTAAAACTGGTATCTAAAACAGTATCTATCTGGCCAATTACATCAGTATTTTCACTAAATACAGCAATTACATCAACGCTAAATTTAGTGTCGAGCACTGTATCTATGACTGCAGTATTTGCACCACTATCTGCATAGAATGCTGTGATTTCAAATGTAAACTCAGTCTCTAAAACTGTATCAATGTCTGCAGATACATCATCCCCGAAATTGAGGTTAGTCGAGCCATCGGCTAGATGTTCAAAATTCAGAATGATGTTGTGACTGTCAGTATTGTCAGGCTTAAAGTTTAGGTTTAGGTTATGCGCATCAACGGTGCCGAGCTTATTTTTAAAATCCACATGAGCACCCTTTTCAGTTACGGTCTAAGTTTGATGGACTGGATAAACAGCGTACCGCCCACGACTAAATTGGTATTTGCCAGTGATATATCAGTACCCACAGTTAGATCTGCTGCCACATCACCAGCACCGTTATAAATCCGCGCCCATGTAGCTGTGCCCGACTTAATCACCGAGCCTGTATCAGTAGGATGTAATTCAACATAAGTTGGCGTGACTTCTTTAATACACGGCTCAGGAAAAACCAAAGTGACCAGAGCATTGTTTGAATCTGCTGCAATTGACGTATTTGTAGGCTGCACACCTTCATAAAAAACAACGGTAGCACTTTGGCTACCGCTATCCATAAAATTTGCAAAGGCTTGAATCATGGCAAGCCGAGCATTGATCGATGTTTGACTCATTTTGCGATTACCTTATCCTGAATGACTGCGTTGTATTGATTGTTCGGGTCAAAAGCCACTACAAAGCACTCCAAACCTACCGCGATATTACGAAATGCATAAGAGCCATCAGCTTTTGATGTGGTTTCACAAAGGAGTTGGCGGTTACTGCGCTTAAACACACATACAGGCACAGGCGAATAATTGGCACCCACTTTTTTGGTTGTACCTTTGATTTGACCAAAACCCTGGCTGCTATTCAGTACGGAGATAATTGGGCGTGGCAATCTAATAACCGCATAACTCATATTTTTAAGCTTTTGATAGTTGGGATCATAACCACCAAAAAAGCATCTAAAAATTTTAAGCAAT
Organism: Acinetobacter sp. YH12137; assembly: GCF_013418535.1. Taxonomy (NCBI): domain Bacteria; kingdom Pseudomonadati; phylum Pseudomonadota; class Gammaproteobacteria; order Moraxellales; family Moraxellaceae; genus Acinetobacter; species Acinetobacter sp. YH12137. The sequence goes on from NZ_VPBW01000010.1 coordinate 34,920, forward strand.
TTTTATCTCCTCAATCGGAACAGCGACAAACGAAAAGGTGGTTTCGTTAGACCCTGCTGACGTGTAATGCACTACTACATTACTATGAAGATCAATATCTTTGGTTGTTGAGGGTTGTGCGCCATTTGCTGTAGAGGGTCTATTTGTAGATGCATACATAGCAGAGTATAAGCCACCAGCCACAACACCTATATGCTGTAATGTTGCTTGCTCATACACTTGTATTGGTGCACACGTGGTTGTGTTAAATGAATCAATATTAGAACTTAGAAAGGATTGCGATGCTTGTGGCATCCTAAAAACGCTACCTCCATTGTTGTTTGAATCAAGTGAAAAGATTACACGAATTTCCCCGATGTACGCCCTAGAGTTCATCCCCATATAGTTTGAGCCTTTGTCGGTAATGTTCCCAAATGTCTCACCAAACATTACAGGGTAGTTAAGTTGGTCATACCCATGTGTGAACACAGGCACGAATCCATTTACGCGCGGCTGATTATTTAATGCATTAAATAAAAAAATTAAATGATACTTGCTACCAACCACACAGCCTTTTCCATACTGCGAATATCCTTGAGAATAGGTGTAGTTGTTGTACGTTGTGTTATTCCAAAACCCGAACTCCCACTTAAAACCAGTTCCAGGGCTTGATATTTCCATATTGGCGGTTAAAGCATTTTGATCCGTAATGTAGCCTGTTACTGGGTCAAATGACTTGCCAATACTTGGACTAATACAATTGCGTCGTTCGGCTTGGTTCTGAAAACATAGTCTTAAATATAGGCCTGACTCATCCAGTGCTTTAAATCCATAGACGTGAATGTTGGCATTTTCATATTCAAGCGACCAGCCTAGTGATGCTATTTTTGTGGTAAATCCACCCGCAACTGAAATTGGAGCATCATCAATTGTCATTGTGATAGTGTTTGTTGTGACTGAATCAATCCAAAACTCACCACCATTGATTGATGCTAGTGGGCCAGAATCAACTTTTAAAACACGGTCTGCAACATAGTCATGTGCTCCGCCATAGGTGAAAGTTACCTGATTTCCTGCCACAGTAACACTTGAAACCGTTTGCTCATTATAACCCAGTGCCAGCATCTTTTTAAATCTGTCCGGGAATAAGTTTTGAGAGCCAGCACAGAAGTCTAAACCAGCATCAGAGAAATCAAATAATTTTGTCTGTGTCTGCTTCATTACCATTTTTATTCACTCATAGAAAAGACCGCATATAGCGGCCATATTTGATTTAAATTTTAGACAACGCGGTCAATGTCGCCACGTAGCATGATCTGGAATTGATCTGAAATTACCGTTGGCTCTGACTGTTTTACAGTTCGAATTACCCAGACTGGGAAATTTGCTGCAATCGTATTGAAGCGCAATGTATTGCCATTCGCCCAACCCGTCCCCCAGCCTTCTTTTTTAATGATGAAATACGGTACACCAGTGACTGGGTTAAGTGGTGCATAGTCAACACTGATTGAGCCAGCCAAAGCCAAGCGCCCCGTGTACTCACCTACGCAATAGAAGGTTTCGTTACCTGTAAATACAATTGCCCAACGCTCCTGAATTGAACCCTTGTTTGTGACTTGCAGCGGATACAGTGAATCATTGTAATTTGCTGAAATAGCCGATCCGGTTGGCTCATCATTCCATACACTACTCCAAGCTTGTTGTACAAACTTGCGTGTATAACGTGCCTGTATATCACCAATGACCAACGCAGAACCCACAATGGTATCCACTGCATCATAGTTATGCGTTAAAGGCTTGGTGAATGTTAGCTGGCCATTGATCTGCACATCACGAATCAGACCCATGTCCTGATAACGATATTTGACTGTCAGCGGTGCAACCAGATTGCCCAGCACAAAATCACCACCCAGCGTCACGCGGCCATAGTCATAATCAACTGTATACAAATCGAAAGCGGCTTTCGTTCCGTTAGCATCCTCAAGTTCTGCCCATGAAATACGCTGATCGTTCAGGTCATATGTAGTACCTGCAATTGCGCTTGGTAATTCCTGAGCTTTACTTGAGCTGACAATACCAATGCCACCAATACGGAAGATCGGCACCCGGCCATCGATCGGCAAGCGTGTAGCAGACAGACCTAAAATTTCTGAATCTAGTGGAATATAGGTATAAGCCACCGCGTTATAGCGCACGGATGAAGCGTCGACCCAGACCGGAACATTGATATAAGTATCCACTCCTTCCTGATATTCTAATAGTGGGTCATACCAGTCATTCACTTCAATTTCTGCACGGTTAGCTTCAGTGATTTTGGTTTTTGTGTAGAAGTAGATGGTGACAAAGCCGTTATCCCAATTCACCTGGCCATGCGCACGGCTGGTTTCAATAACCCCATTTTCATCAGCGGTCAGTGTCAGCTGACCAAATTCAATAGTACCCACCACCACAGTTAAAGATTGTGGCCGGATCGGCATGATCGGCGTTCTAAAGCTGATTTTATTGACCGGTAGTAGGTCGGTTGTGGTGGTTAAGGATTCCAGAGTAATGGTGTTATCTGCATTCGGTGTCCATGAGTCAATTTCAACAATACCGGTGCCATATTGAATGACACCAGACTGAATCCCACTATTATTGGCTGGATTCACATTGCGATACAGCAAGCCAGTACGATCCAGAAAGGTATCAGCACCAACTTTGAAGCGAGCTGAACCTGTCAGGATCTGCTCATCAAAGCCAGAAGATAAATCCAGTTTGAGCTTATTGGCTGTCACGGTGTGTGTTGCCGAGTTAGAACCGGATGTATCGCGGTATTTAACTTGTACATCAACGATATCAAAGACCTTTAGTTCAACCTGCTCTTCTTGAATACTGGATGTTTGTGGAGAATAAAAAGACATATTTCCTCTCTATGCTGCGGCATAAGTGGCCATAGGTGTAAACGTGGATTTGAAACGATGACCCACGCCCTGAGGTGTAACTTCAACCGCACCGGTAGCGTATGTAATTGAACCTTGTACTTGACCACGCTCATTGACTAGATTTCCAATCGATGCACTCACAGGCACATCTGTCAGCATAACAAAGCCTGCCACCCCCCCATCACTGCTTTTAACCGGGATTCTTAATTCCACACTGTTGGGTTGAATAGATGATCCGGTACCAATAGTGAATGTCAGCTTTTGATTTGCATCAGGTGAAATCCCATTTTTGGCTTGAACCAATGCAGTCCCATAGTTATAGGTGACATTAAAAACTGTCCCTTTTTGTGGCAACTTATTTGGAATGATCTTGCCGATACCGGTTGCATAATTAATTTCACCAGTTGCATCACCAGTAAACTTACCCTGCGCATTAGAGGTTGCCGTTTTCTCTTCACCTTCAAGCATCCAGTTAATTGTGATGCCCGGCAAAACACCTGGTCGACCTAAATCGAAATCAAATGCAGCTTTATCTACATTCAGATTTGACCGTACGAAGGTAACGATTGGTGTTCCCCAATTCAGCAGAATTGGTGTGTCTACATCTGGTAGTGCGCCAGTGGTTAGTAACCAGGAACCAGTTTCGTAATTGATCATGCCCGAACCAAAAGACGGACTGGCAGCTTTTAACTGCCCCGAGCCATCATCTTTAAGTTCATAGAACTTGCCCTGTGACATGTAGGAAATCGACAAAGCACCAGGTGCTGGAATAGGAATTAACACTCCAGTCCAGTTAGTACTTTGATTATTTTGAGTTACCGGAATAGCATGGCTTTGGTAATACTGGTTTGGCGCTACTGCAGGTTTAAATGTGATATTCAGACTCATGGTTCCACTTGGAGCGGCTGCCGTCCACTGAATTAGTCCACGCTGATAATCAACTGTGCCTATCTGAGTACCTTGAGTATTCTTGAGCAATCCACCTTGATCAGTAATCTGCTGGCCTTGTAATGTGAATGACACACTGGAAGGAATCACTGCTGAACCGATATACAGGTTCTGGCTGACACCAATTACCATGTTTGGATAACTGGCTGTAATGGTGCCTTCATTACCTGCAACTAACACCACGCTTTCACCAGCCGCATTCACATCAATAATTGGAGTTTCTGTCTGGGCCGATGGAATCAGTTGAGCAAAGATACTTTTGGCATTGACTGTAAATTCGCCCACGTTTGCATCAGATGCCAATGCTGTCGATGAGTAATACAGCCCGGTATCAGCAACAATCGTATCGCGGATGATGGTTTTAGATACTGTGTTACCCTGATACCACTGACGAGCTGAAAGACCCACAAAGTCGATCTCAAGCGGATCATTTAGCGAGTAAGTAGCAACTTTGTACTCGACACTCTTGTTATCTACCACCATTACAGCAGTTCGTGTTTCAACTTTAGTAATACGTACATACTGCTCACGCTCCAAAGCCTTACCTTCATCACTGATCAGGACAATCGTATCGCCTACCGAAGATTCAACCTCTTGCGGGAACATAGCCACCTGTAGTGATGACATACCTTTCCAGTGGGTATCTAGTGGTGTTCCGGCGATCTGACCGCCTTTGGCTAGATAGTTTTCCAACCGGTTCTGGGCAGACTGGCGTTCATCAGTCCAGTTTTTGGTACTGAAAAGCAATGCTGATACGTTTGGATCTTCTGGTAGCTCAGATACAAAAACCGTTGCACCCATTAATAGATCAGTGTCTTCAGTGGTGACAGCAGGGAAAACTTTCCGCATGGATACATCACCCATGGTTCGATCCATTTCCGATACGTCATTGAACAGGTTATTGCTGATACCATCCTGAACTACTACGCCAGAGTATTTACCACCGCCATCCGAGTTATCAGTCAAGCGTTCAGACTTGTAAATTACTAAATCCTTAGTTTCAATCGCCATCGTCTAACTCCGTAAAGCGTAAGGTCACGTTGTAATAATCATCCAGTGATACCGCTGGAATCCCTTTCACCGGTGCAGCCTCTAAAGCCCCATCCTGGTGGTTAAATTTGACGGTGAATTGCCGGCTATCATGTGGCTGTTCAAACTGCAGTTTAAAATTTTCACCTTGCAGCTTGGACCATTCCAAAACAGTCCGCAGTTCACGTAGCTTGATCCATCCCATTTGCGGATCCGCCGGCTGTAAAGTGATTGGTCGACCAGACTTCTTTTTGCCTTCCTGAATGATCAGAGAGCCATCCATCGTATAGGCTTGATTCTGCTCAATGGCCTTCCATGAGAATTCATCAGACCATAAAAAACCGTCCTCTAATGGGACGGTTTCTGATGTTGCTAAGCGAATAAGTTTCATGTTGATTTCGCTATACCTTTTAATTGATTTACCAGATTGGTCATTACATCCTTTTGGCTTGCATCACCTGTAAGGGATAGGGTTTGACCTCCGAATTGGATGTTGTAATTCACACTTTCCTTAATGCTTTGTGTAGCAGCATTTGATGACACAGAAGGAATTGACGGCGCATAGTCATTCAATCCGGCTGATCTACCACTTTTACCTACATACTGCTCCAACTTCTCGATCTGCTCCATAACATACATAGCATTACCTAAAGCCTTCTGGTTATCGTAAGCAGTAGTACCATACTTTTTCTTCACCCATTCATTGGAGGCTGATTTGTAATAACCCCCAGCCACCGGCTCGGCATCCTGAAAAAGTTGCTTGGCTTTTTGCTTGGCATCACCTTCATAACCAATATCCTTAAGTCTCTGTTCAATTTCTTCAACAGAAAGCCCATGTTTAGCAGTTGTTCCAGTTTTGGATGCCTTCATCTTGCCCTGAGAAGCCATAGCTGCTTCCGTTGCTTTACGAGCTTCTTCCCATGCTTCAGTAGTATCGTTACCTGCTCTAACACCCCTACGGCCGAGATCATCGAAGCCATCACCCGCATTACCTGTGGCATTGCGAACACGATGTAAGCTTTCTTCCATGTCGTTACTGGCTTTTACAGTGGCCTTACCAGTCTCACTGATTTCAACCTGCAAACCGTGACTTGCAGCTTTAGCTTGAACTGTTGCAATCTGAGCTTTATCTCCGGTTGCAATAGCAGCATTTAGCATCTGTATATAAGCCTGCTTAATGGCTTCAGCAGTTGCCTGACCGCTCTTGCTTACCACATCAAAATTTCGCTGAGCACTAATAGCAGCATCATTTAGCTGCTCTTTAGTTTTTATGCCAAGAGCAGCAAATGCAGCTTCTACGGGATTTAAAGCAGCTGGCAATTGTGCGGCCTTTTTCTCAATCAAACTTAGACCGAATGCAGCCTGCTCACCAGTAATCAAACCTTGTTTCTCAAGTGCAATTAATGAGCTTTTTGCATAATCTAGTTCAGCACGAGTCTGAGCGGTGTCAATCGCCTTGTTAAGGTTGGATGCTAGAGCCAATCCAGTATCAATACCTTTTTGCTTATACTGATCAAGGTTGCTGAGAATGATCTGAACATCATTGGTCGCGGATTGAAAGGCAAGTGAGAATTTACCCTGTAGCTGCTCTGTGCTTAAGCCTGTGCGCTCCAAAGCTGCTTTCATTACAGCTTCAGTGATTTGAGCATTCTTTTCCGCTTCTTTTGAAGTTCCAGCAAAAGCAGCACGAGCATTAGTCTCAAAAACAAGTAAGTCTTTACCATCCAGCGCTTTTCCGAGACTTACCTGCAACTCATCAGCTGTAATCTCACCCTGATCTTTCAGTGCGATCAAAGCTGTAATAGAGTCGTTAATGCCTTTAGTTGAGTCAAACTTCATGGCATTGGAAATTTTTTCCAATGCCTCTTTAGTTGGCTCCCCCTTTTTGATTAACTCATCAAATTCAGTGATTAGTTTTTTTGACTCTTCTGTGAGTTGATAGGTCTTATCGCGCGCTTTCTCTGCGGCAGCTGCCTGCTCTGCCTTAATTTCAGCTGCAACTTTGGCTTGTGCTGCTTCTAGAAGTTGTTGCTTCTCTAGTTTCTCAATAGCTTCGCCATAACCCATGGCTTTTGCTGCAGCCTCACCCATCCACTCACCAAGTGGAGTAAGCATACCGACTGTTACTGCACCCATCACACCAAGAGAAGTAATTGCAATCCCTAGCGTACCCAAACGCCCAACCAACCCCATCACACCCGTACTAGTGGCTGCCATAGATGCCTCAGCAGCTTTACTACTGGTTGCGAGTTGAGTCTTGGCTGTACTGGCTGATTTCGTTGCAGTAGCATTTGCAATTTGAGCTTGTGTGTTGGCAACAACCGCCGTGGTTTCTTGTGTAATAGCGACTGATGCCGCTTTAACGCTATTAGCTTTATCCAGAAACATTAAGCCAATATTGAGAGCTTTATAGGCCACAAATGCCTGTCCAGCCAACATCAATGTAGAAACAATCGTATCCAAGTTCTCGGCGACAAATTTAATAGCCTCAGCAACTTTTGCACTTGCTCCAGTTGCTGCATCAGCCTCACCGACGTAGACAGTCCAAGCCGTTTTTAAGTTTTCAATAGATGCGCCAATAGTTGTGGGGAACTTATTAAATTCCTCTGTGATTTTCTCTGATTGACTTAATAAAGCTTTGGTTACCACATCAGTAGTAAGTTTGCCTTCTCCAGCCATTTCACGCAGTTTGCCAGTGGTTACATCCAAACCATCTGCCAATGCTTGAGCTAATCGTGGTGATTGCTCCATCATGGAGTTGAATTCATCACCGCGAAGTACGCCAGAGCCTAATGCTTGGTTTAACTGGGTAATTGCTGCTTCATTAGATGCAGCAGATCCACCTCCAACCTGAATAGCTTTGTTAATTGTTTCCGTTAATGCTAACGCCTGCTCTTGAGGCCATTTCATCTCTTGGCCGATCTTGGTTAGTCGAGAATATAGATCACCAGTTGCGGTTAAATTGGAGTTGGTATTAATGGCGACATTTTTAACATCATCCATGGCTTTTTGTAGATTGCCATGCTCTCCAATTGCTATTGATAGACGACCAGATAGGTTTTTATACTCATCGGCAGTCTGTGCAATTTCCATTGCCGTGGTGCCAATACCAAGTGCTGCTAAAGCCCCAGTTAAAGCATTAAAGCCGGTTTTTAAACCCTGTAGTTCCCCTGAAACACCTTTAGATGCCTGTTCTGTTTGCTGTAGTTCTTGTGATGCTGCTTCTAGTTCTTTGTCCAGTTGCTTTACTTGTTGGGCGGTTTCTTGTGACTGTGTGCCAAGTTGATCCACTTCTTTAGTTGCGCTGCTGGTATCGCCCACAATACTGGCTGAGCCTTCTTTAAGTGCTGCAAATGCTTCTTTTGCTGCTTTTTCTGACTGATGCATATTAGAAACAAATGCTTTTGTGTCAGCATCCATCACCAGCTTAAAAGTTAAGTTTTTACCAGACATGCTGACCTCTAATCTATTTTTTTTGCAATAAAAAACCCGCTCAGCGGCGGGTATAAATTGGGTATTAAAAAAACCTCCCGAAGGAGGTTATTGTTTTATTTAGAATTACGCTCTTTTAGAAAATGCCTTCCTACACGCAATGTATCTGTGCCGTACAGCAAATCCAATACACTATCAAAACGCTTGGTAAATTCAGCAATATCCATTGTTGGGTAGAAGCCCGGAGGTAGTGGCATTGCGGTCAATACGCCATTGCGAGCACTTACATGCCAAGAATCACACTTAGAGTTATTGAACTCTTGGCTGATCTGCTGGGCGACCTGAATAACTTCTTGAGGGTAAGGTAAAGCTTTAACTTCCTGCTTTTCAGCCTTCGCTTTTATATCCATTGTCTCCAGATAATGAATCGCTTCCGGAAAATGAATTTCTAAAAGTTCAGCATAACGCGGGATTTTAAAGTGTCGATTATGACGCGCCCACATTTCAGCAAAAATTTTCCGCTCACCACCAGAACGACGAGCCACAATTTCATGAAGCAAGGCTTGTTGTTCAGGTGAAATGGATTGGCGACCTTCGAGTTGTTTGGTAACAACTTCACGATCCAGTACATCCAAAACCCATTTACGGAATTGTTTAGCAATTGCGGTTTTAGAGAACATTGCAATTAAGTGAGCACCACGCAAGGAAAAGATGCGGTTCTCTAGTTCAACTTTACCTGTCTTTCTAACGACACTCATTTTGAGGGTCATTGTCATCGATGGGGTGAACTCATCTTTATTACGCTCATAAACCTGCCCAACAGCATCTGATTTTGCATATCCAAGCGCATTAGCTAACTCGCTTGCTGTCAACCAAACCTGACCATTTTGCTCAACAGGTGTGAAATTTACTTCGTTAAAACTTAATGCTAAACTAGACATAGTTAATATTCCTTTGTTAACAACATTGAAGCCCTGTCCGTCGAAAGTCTGGGCTTTTTTGTTGTCTATTGATTTCATGCTTTCGAACTCTTGTTTTTTTCAATTAGTAATTTAACTGCTTCATTTAAAAGATAAACTATTGATCTCTTTTCCTCTTTTGCGATTGCTTTAAGCTCTTTATGGAGATCACCATCAAGCCGACCTTTTACATACACGATATCTTCTTTCATATTATCCTCCAGTAATGCCACACTTTGTGGCGTTTAATAACTATAGCCACACTTTGTGGTAATGTAAATACCTATCATGAAGTATTTACCACAATTTGTGGCATTGAGGTTTTTAGATGAGTAATCAATCCGATCACACCATAGTTCGATTGCGTGTACCGCCTGAGCTTAAAAAACAGATAGAAGATGCTGCCGAAGAGAATAATCGCTCACAAAGCGCCGAGATGGTTGCTCGCCTAGAGGAGAGCTTTAAGGTTAAACAAGGTAACTATCTTAATAATGATGCAGTCAACGATCTACTTGAGGCTTTTACTAAAAAAATATTCACAGCCCTAAAAAGCCAAGGAGCTTCGAGAGAGCTTATGGAGAGTACCGTTAATGAATTAAAAAATAAAAAAGCACCCTAGGGTGCTTTGAATTTTCCATCTATTGAATCCCTGCAACCCCTCAAGACATGGGTTGATGTTTCCTCTCCATTAGAGAGTGTTGGGTACTGCCCGACCTTTTGATAGTACTTTAATCCTTGCGCTACACATTGGTCTTCTAGGTCTTTGGTGGTTTTAGCGCCAGTCGGATATCCATTAATTGCACCGTCAATAAAGCTATATGCCAAAACCACAATAAAAGCACCTGCCACACCCAAAATCAAAAGAATAATCATTGAACCAATGTCTGTTGGTCTCTGAGTGGTGCAAGTGCTGGAAGGCGCGACATTAGAACCACCACAATTCTCACATACCCCCAACCCCAGTCTCCGCCATACTTCATAAGCAATCGCCGGCAAGATAAAGAATAATGCTAATACGAGAGTAATAAGAATGCTGCCCCTTGGTTTTGACCAGCCTGTGTGTCCGCAATTTTTACAATTAATGCAATTATTAGCCATTCAATTTGCCTTTAAATTTATATAATTACTAGCCTTTCCTGTGGTGGTATTAAATAAGCTACACCTACAACCCCTCTGTGGTTTACTCCAGTGCTGTACAGCAAGTTTTTCAAACTCTTCATCAGCAACATGGAAAATCTTACTCTTAAACCCATAACATGAGTCTGGAGTATGAACATCAAGAAGTGGACTCCATAATAGATGTGAAGAGCGCCCCATGCCTTTAACAAAATTGTCTTTTGCAATAAGATAATGAAAAATAAACATTTGCCTATTACAAAACCATGCTCTGTAATACCCATCATTAATAAGCAAATCCCTATCAGCTTGAGTTCTTATGTGTTCTGGAACAAGATCTAGATATCTATTTACAAATTGGTGATAAAGATGTGGTGTATTTTTTAGTTTCCGATTGTCTAAAGCACCAGCAATATCAAGAATTTCTTGCTTAAAAAAATTATGGTCAGCCATGCATCCACAATTAATGGACTCTAATAAGTCGATATCTACAGCACTAAACTGCGAAAACCACTCTCTATGAGCCTTTCTGCTTAAATCTATTAATCTTTGCCTCATGTTTCCTCATGATGCCCCCCTAAATTATTATTTTCCTATCATAACTTTAGGGTGATACATGATCAATCAGAAACCATTTCTTTCTTGAATGATTCAAAACCTTTCTTATCAGATTGGGCTACACGCGCTGCAACGGCGTTATTAAAGATTCCCTGCTTGTACATCTTGTTTGCTGCTTTAACATAGCCCTGGAATGCGCCGTAGGTCATCTGCATGATTTCACTATGCTGATGACCCATTGATACCAGAAACTGGAATGAATCAAACCAAGTGGAGTCATCTTTCTTTTTAATGCCACGTTTAGGCTTTTCGTATTTGAAGTAAGCCTGATTGACCAAAAGTACAGCTTTTAGCAACTCCTTAAAACTCTTCTCATCAGCAGCCAGTTCTACCAGTGACTCATGGTCCAGATCGGTGACACAGGCAATAGTCGAAATGACCTGTACACCATGAGCTTTAAATAACTGTGTCAAAATTTCATCTGAATGATCTTTATCTTTGATGAAGTTTTTCAGCACTTCAGCATGCATTGCCCAGGTATCAAAGTCTTTCATTTGGATCTGGCGAACTTCGATGTCGTTTATTTTGATGCTTCGGTTTGTTGCTAGGAAAAAATCATTCATGATGGGGTCTCGATATAAATTTTACGCATTAAAAAAGCACCCGAAGGTGCTTTTCTTTTAACTTTAATAAAGGCTGAATTCTATAAAGCCCAATTACGACCTTGCCCCATCTCATAAACGATGAGAATTAAGGCTACTATCATTAGAACGACAACAACGATTTCGGCTTTGGTCAGCATTTTCGGAGCTCCACTTTTCATCATTCATATGATAAGCAAAGCATACAATTAATAACATAAAGATTACAAAAAAATTATTGGATGTTACAAAGCTAAAGACGGAAAAGAAAAGCCACCCGAAGGTGGCGATAATTATTAGCTTTGCTTCACACCTTGTATGCCTTTGCATAGTTTCAAGATGCTTTCGGCATGCAGTGTGATGTGTCGATGGTTTGGCTTGGTTCGCTCAATATCAATTCCAATTAATATGGCTGCTTCAATATTTTTCTGCCAATCACCCGTGTCTGGTACTGGTTCGATTGAGCAAAACACATAGCTATCATCACCAATGTTGATGTCAGCATAATTTTCTTCGTCTGTGCTTGGTCGACATTCTGCAACTACATAAGCAATATTCATGATTAAACCCCGCCAGCAAATGGCAATGACGGCTGCAATTCACTTTCTAATTGCGCTATTTCATCATCAAGCGGATGCTTTTCATGTTTCCACACGTTCATATCTCTGGCTGAGCAACTAACTTGCTGTTTGCGATTTTCGCGGTAACCAACAATATGATTATATCTAGCCCATTTAGATTGAAAGACTTGGGTTAATTGGCTTGCCATCCAGTTAAAGGCATCAATAAATTGCTCTTTTACTGCATCAGCCTTCTCGCCACTAAATCCCATCACCAGAAACATCCACCCATCTTTAGTCATTTGGTAAAACTTTCTAGGCTTTCCGTTCTGTAACTTGTTGTTTTCAAAGCAAAGCGCAAAATTGCGTTCACGGAATTTCTGTGAGCACTTCATATTTTTAATTGCTCGAAGCACATCAGAGTGTCTTTTTTTGAATGCTTCCGCTACTGCATAACTGGTTGTCTTTGGTTCGCCATTTTCATTTGAGACCATGGCACGTAAATTTAATGTTGTCATCATGTTCATAAGATTTCCTCTTATATGACCATGTTCAAAAAAATAAACTGGCAGGCACGTTGAACATGGAAACGCGCTTTTCGAGCCGTCGCTCTAGCCAGTGGTTTGCCTGAAAACAGGCATAAAAAAACCGCCCAATAAGGACGGTTTGATTAAGTGGTGGGATGAATCCCTTTCATTTGCATTAAGCGATTAATGAAAATGAAAAGAATCTAAACACAGGCACAAAAAAAGATGCTTTCGCATCCTGTGGAGTTCTTTGTGCCTGTGTGGGGTTATTCCGCTGCCGGAATCGTCACAACATGGCCATATAAGCCTAATGCTGGATCTGCTTGCTTCGTTACATCAGATAAAGCCTGACCAGAGATTTCATACTGACCAAGTTCTTCATGAATCAGCGGGAAAGTGGTTTCTGGTGACTTCTTAGTACGCCATAAACGTACAGCCATATGTTTACCATTCGCTGTATTGATACCCTTGAAGAAAAGCTCATACTCTTTTTCAAAGTCGGATGCCAGAGTGGTGTTAGTCACTGCTCCAGTGGTGTAAGTGGCCAAGATTGGCATAGTCAGATCTGATACATCATGGAAAACCACAGTACCAAATACAGCATCCAGTGTGTAATTCTCTGGATCAACAGTCTTAGCTGTGCCAGTGGTTGAATCCTTGAATGAAACCGTTTTCAGGTTATAACCATCCAGTTTGATTTCTTTACCAGCCACCACAGTACCCAGTGATACATCTGTCGCTGTAGTGGTCGCTACGGCGTGATTCATACCAGACAGGATGTATTGAAGGTTTTCTGGATCAGTTTCTTCCAGCGTTCCCGTAAAATTCACTGATGTTGCGTTGATCATGGTGAAGTCAGTAGTACGCTGACCAGATGTTGATTCTTTATGCTCAACGACATCAGCACCAATTTCTAACTCAAAGTCTGGCACGTTGCCCAAATGGCGCATTGCACTAGCAACACCATTCACAAGTTCTGACAGGTAAAACTTACCTTGCAGAGAAATATATTCTTTAGCCATTACTTTTCATCCCCTGTAGTTTTCTTGGCTGGAGCAGCTTTAGGTTCAGGTAGTTCCTGAATGACACCATCTGCCAGTAATTTTTTGATTTGTGCATCACTCAGCCCACCGACCACATCGCCTTTTTGAAAGCGACCTACAGGCTGCAATGCTTTGTATTGTTTTGCCATGACTGGCTCCTAAATGAATTTTTGTGATTCAAAAATAATCGTGATGTATGCAAAGCCTGGACTGTAGCCATCTCGAACCGAGATCATTTCTAGTGACGTTCGTGATGCCTGAGGCTGCCAGCCGGAAAGTAATTGAATGACCTTCTCGGTTAAAAGACCAGCTTCATCACTTACCGCTCGGCCATCAGTCATTTGAGATTGAGCATTACGGCATGCAACCGTAACTGCCCATTGCTGACCGATCTGATTAATACTCCCACGCCCTGCACTGGCTTTCTTGTCGATACGGACAAAATTGACGTGTGCTGACGGCGTAACCTGCGACATCTCGGTTACGCTGACTGAGTTTAACGGCGTATAGATCTTTAGAAGTTCTGGAATTTCTTTCAGCTTTTCTGCAATCTCATCACGCACCGCGAAGAAGGTGCTCATCTATAAAACTCCCGACAATATCCAAAATCATTACCTCATCTTCAGCATTAATACCGAGCTGGGTCCGTGGCGGTAGAACTGATTGCTTAACCTTTCGATACTGGCCACCAACTGCAAAGGTGATGTATTGGCCATTCTTAGGTAAGATTGTTGCGCCGTAATGCAGATGTGGTGCGTACACAACATCTGTACCCACCTCCACACCACTTGAAAGAACATTGTGTGTGTAGGAATTCATCAGGCGGCCAGTATCTCGAAGCGTTTCACCACCCTGCATACGTGCACGCCATGAAATCTTCCACGGGTTCCCATCTACATCAGTACCCGTTAAGAATCGATGCTGCACACTATCCACAAGTCCAGCACCAATCTCATCAAACAGCCGATCCTTTAAAGAATCAAAGTTACCTAATTGATTAAGCACCGCTTCAATCGGTGAGCTATCAGCTTGAATGGTTATTGCAAAAGCCATAAACACCTCACTTCATGCTGGGCATCATGTCTAAAGTGGCATCACCAAATACACCACCGGTGTAACTTGTGCCGATGGGTGCTGTTGATGGTTTATTTACTGGCTTTTCATCAGTCACTTGGTTTTCAGTATTGAGGATATTTAGAATAGCTTTACCGTCAGCTACCCGCTTTAGAAAATCAATCTCTGCTTTATAGCGATTCTCAATTTCTTCCGTAGGTCGCTGAAAGTAAAGACGATAGCGTGCAATGTTGCACGCTACTCGTTTTAATGTGCTTGGCATACTTGGTAACGGTAGCTCATATCTAACCGCGACATAGCTATCGATTTCCTCTGCAGCATCCTGTAATGCATTTTCAACCGCGTCATTAGTTGATTGCATTGCTTCTAAATTTTCCATCTCATGTATACCAAACCGAGCCACCAAATCCTCTCGTGTTGCATACATAAATCACCTACTTGGCATCGTCAGCAGGTTTTGAGTCTGCTTTAGGTTTTGCAGCAGGCTTCGCCTTTTCAAATTCAGCCACCTTGGCTTTGAGCTCAGCAATTTCTTGCTCAGCTTTAGCCTTGTCGACAGTTGCTGTCTGATTAGCTTTGGTTAAGGCTTCATTGGCTGCTGTCAGCTCAGTATTGGCCTTTTCAAGTTCAGCTAAACGTGCAGCGGTACCATCTGCCTTAGGTTCTTCCGGCTCTTGATATTCTTCAATAGCCCCAGATGCTAAAAGGGCCTGAAGTTGTTTAGCTTCAAGCCCTTTGATTTCATCACCTGGCATAAAATGCCCGATGGATTGTTTTGCTGTGTACTTCGGCATGTCTTGCTCCTTATAGGGTGATAAAGCCAGTACCACCAACAACACCATTCTTGTTAGACGGCACAACCAGTGGAGCAGATTCAGTCATCAGCATAATGCCGCTTGGATCTTCGCAGTACCATTGACGGTCAAAGTACTGCTGAGCAACGCCGTTGGCCAGCATGTTCTTGATCTTACAGTGAGCTACCGAACCATTGGTATCAGAGATTAGTGAGAAGTAATCTTTAGGAATAAAGCGCTTCACTTGACCTTTGTTACGGTAAGTTGCGTCATATACCCAGAATTCGATTCCATCAAAGGTTCCTTTGAAGGTTGCTGATTCTTTTACACCAAAGCTTGGATTCACTGGAACAGAAATACCCGCATATGGCGTGATGAATTCTTTTTTGAATTCTTCATTGTTCCAGAGAGCCGCCCAAACCAAGCCAGACATAACAGACAGCTTAGCTTCACCACCATCAGCAGCCAATTGACGTTCAAGCATGGTGCGAATATCCGTTACTGGCTTGGCACCCGCTTCATTCCATTTGGTTAATGGCGTATATGTCAAAGACGCATCACGACGGTAATCCACCAGGTTGAGCTCATAATCATCTGAGTGAAGCGTGTATTTACCATTTTTCAGTAAATCAATCGCCATCATCATGACTGAGTTATCAATCGCATCATGGTTGCGCTTCATCACTGAGATTTGAGCAATGATCATTTGCTCTTGCTCAGATAGTCGCTGGTTACCAGTTGAGATGATACCTGCAGTACGTAAACGCTCAAGCAAGGCAATTTCAAAAGTTTCTGCCGGAGTGACCTGATTCTTTGGTTTGTAGTAAGCCGGTTTAACGTGGCGTACTTCACCAGATTGAGTAGTATCAAATGGCTTACCAGGCTGTTGCGGAGATACCAGTGGTGCCAGATCATGTTCAGCTGATAATTCAGCCAGTGGCACATCATCACGCGTGAATAACGGGCGATTAGGGAAAATCTTATCTAAAAGCCATGTGTCCATTGGACGGTAATTCGAGTGGATCAGTGCCAGCTCACCCACATCAAGAAGTTCAAGTGGAGCACCTTCAATATTAAAAGACTGTGGCATGTTGTTTACACCTTAGAAAGTTCGATTTTGTTTTTAGTTGCCTGTGCACGCGCTGCATCATATTCTTCAGCAGCAAGCAAAGTCCCATTAAGCGATACAGCTTCAATACTGAAAACCCCGCCGTAGTAGACCGGAATTTCGATTCCATCAGCGGCCTTGATTGTGGCTTCTGCAGCCGTAACGTCTTGGCCACAAATCACATCCCATGTTTTTTCATCAGTAGCGTGTGTGAGTACATTCGCATCTGAAAGTGTAAGTAAGTCACCTTTTTTATAGGCTGTAGCGGTAGTTACTTTGGCATTGGCACGACGTAACTTTTCATTGTCTAGGACCAGCTTTTTAGACTGGACCGTAATTTTTGGAATAACCTGGCTCATGAATTATTTCCCCTTGTTTTGTTCTGCGAATGCTTGTGCACCAGAAGTGAATTTGTGAGTGTCGGTATTATTCGACTGGCCACTTTGCCCCGGATTAGCTTGATGGCTAAACAGGTGAGCAAATGCCGGATTTACATTTGGTGCAGGCTGCGGCTGTTGTGCAGCTGGCTGCTGTGTATTACCTGCCGAGAATTGGCGAAGCTGTTTGGCAGTAAAGCTAAAAACTGAATCATCCATATTGGTATAAGCCGTCTTATCTTCAGCACTAAACTGTGTTTTCAGCTCAGTTTCTAAAGCTGCAATTTCATCAGCACGCTTTTGCGCTTTGAATTGCTTAAGTTCAGCTAATGCATCATCACGTTCACGCTCTGCCTGCTCTTTGGCCTGTTGTGCTTTTTCTAATTCGGTCACGTCGGTGTCCTCTTTGGTTGGGTTTGGATTGGCTTTGCCTGAGAAGGCTTCGATAGTGGTTTGAGTATCTGCACCTACACCGCAAATTGTGATTTCATGCACTCGCACATTTCGGAATACATGTAATGGACCAGTAAATTGCTGACCGTTTACTTCAACTGTTTTACCTGGTGCAATTTCTTCAATGGATTCGGGATCAGCCCACCAAGACATTTGAAATGGATATTCCTCATCGATGTCTTGCACGATTTCTTTAGCTTTTGCATTGCTAAGAAAATGACCTTTTGCCTTAAAGGTTTGACTGATTTCGTATGAAGTAGCCACACCGACACGCTTACCACCAAAATGCTCTTCAACAAGCCCGGTTTTGGGTTTTAGTTGCAGTCCTTGAAGATCAATAACTACACCCGCACGGCCCCAGTAATAGTGATTGTCGATGCGACCACCGCTATATACTTCCGCTTCAAATGTACGGCGCTTTTTTTCACCATCTTCTACTGTAGTGATCGGAACATTTACAGCCGTAAACTGACAGCGCAAATGCTCCTGATTTAGTTCAGGCATTTTTCATGCTCCATAAAAAAACCGCCCTTTCGGACGGTTTTGAGAAATTTCATTATTAATGACTTACGTTACGCGTTAACTCTGTCATTCAATATTTAAAACAAAAATTCGAGATTGATTTACTGTCTTTTATGCAATTCCAATCATTGTTTCTGGGGTTCTTAATAATTTTTAATGTTTTATCTTGCCGATAGTAGGTTTTAGCATCTAATGGCTTAGAATTATTTTTTGCAACTCTATCTATGTCGGGGGTAGTCTCAGATCCTGCATAAATTTCATTCGCATAAACGTCATTTCCTATTTCATAACTTCGCATAATGCCACCTGCACCGCCTACAGCGGATATGAAGCATTTTTGAATTTTCTGAGGAGCATTATTTTTTACAATAAAACACTTACCTCGGCTAATAGGCTCTTCATATGCATAACTTAATGAAGTTATCAGGCATGTAACTAAAAAGACAGGTATGATTCTCACTATGATTCCCCTTAAATATTTATTGATATGTTATTAATTATTTGGACTTAACTGACAATTAATAACTCAATTACTCAAAATTTTCAATGTATAAACCATTTGCCCTTCAACCGTCTCAATCGAAACAACCTCAAAAGATAACCCTATCGGCATGAGAACACCGTTACCAGCATTCAACATATCCAGATCAATACCCAAGCCTCTAGCATTCTCGATCTTAATCACGATATCTGAAGCTGTGTCAGCCATCAGTAACGGCGCATTCAATTGAACTGTTTGCCCTACCTGATAAGCCGCTACTTGATTAAGAGTCGCAGCCCCTAGCACGGTTGAAGCCGCATTGCTCGCCACAGCTTGAATAGCTGCCATGTCGGTACTCAGCCAGCGCTTAAGCACATCATCGGCCAGAGAGCTTGTGGCAGATTTTAAATAGCCAGTCAGTGCAGCATCATTTCCCTGCACATAGTCCAGGAAAGTCCGAATCGCACTTGGTCGGATGCTCGGATCAAGTGGAATAACGGTATTGGCCACTGTGTCGAATAGCTCCCGAGCCTTATCATCCATCGAAGTAAATAGGCTGGTGAGCTTTTTACTCGCCGTCCATTCAGCTCTTATGAGCTCCTTCTGCTCGAGTAGATATTCCTTATCCAAAGATGATGCAATGATTTTCTTATCCACTAGTGATTCAAGTTCACCAAACTGCAATGGATGTGATGACCAATCCAAAGCTTCAGCAACCTCTGGTAGCTTATCGTCAGGTGTAATGCCGTATTTCAATGCCTGCTTCTCAGTCAGAGCAACTACAGTACAGCGACAACGAAAGCCCAACGGCGGGTAATGTGTCAGCCAGAATGGATCATCAATCGGGCGAACAATCCGATTCAAGGCTAAATGACTTGGACGCACTCGACTATCATTGATCGCCGAATACATCAGATATGATCGTTTAGCTTTGTTCCTTTGCTGTTGTTGCCACCGACCATGACCGTAAGCACTTTGAATATTGGTACGAAATACATTATCCAGGTAGTGCTTTGGCAGAATAATTTCAGATTCTTCAATGAGCTTCTGGAAATCTTTAAAAGTACCGCCGTCGGCAATCGATTTATTCACCGCCTTGATGACCGTTTCAATCTGCTCAAGACTCGATAGAAAGCTAACCGTAGTTGCCATATGCCGGGTCTTTAGATCCATTGAATAAAACTCATCTGGCAGTACAATCTTTTTACTGTGAGCGTATTCTAATGCTTCAAGGAATGTGACTGGTTGCATTGGTGGCATCCTTGTTGTAAACACGCTTTGCATTCAGCCAAAGCTTGAAATATTCATCACGAACATCAAAGTAACGGCCTAATTTCTTACGCTGATATATTGAGAATTCATCGAAAGCCAGTCCACAATATTTGGTGCAAAACTCCTCAAACTCATCATATAACGCCTGAATATCTGCCATCACTTGCCCCCACTTGCAGTCACATACCCCAACACATCTGCAGCATACAAAGCCTGATCCAGATTAGCTGTGAACTGTGTCTGAGTTGCACCAGGTATTAATTGCATCAGGTTGTAAGCCAGACTTTCAGGGCTATCAGACTTGAATATTAATTCCTTGACCTGATCTGGTTTCAGTAACTGAAATTCATCTTGGCCATCAGTCAGTTCTTCAACTTCTTGCTGTTCTGGTGATAACTTGTTTGCTTGTGCCTTGAAGTTAAACGCCGTCTTAGGCAATGCAGTGAATTGATTGAAGGCAGTTTGAGGCTGTTCAATCACATCACCATCTTCCAAACCATATTCACGCTTAAAGTATTGTGGCGTTAAGACTGCACCGGCATTCTTTAACTTCACATCACGATCCGCTTTAGGCTCTTCCAGTGATTTCTCTTCACCAATGATGACCCGGTGGCGTTCCCAGCCATTGATATCACATAGCGCGTTAATAATGGCTTGTATCGTTGGCATGATCATCCGGACATCGGCTTTATACTTTGAGTTTTGCACTTCAAGATGCACATCACCCAAAGCACGAGAGCCCGCACCATCTGTACCACTGGTTAAAGTCTGACCCAGAATCACCTTTTGAATACGGCGCTCAAGGTTCTTGTCAAAAGTTTCGAATGTCTGTGATGCGTTGCCATTGGTATTGGCTGTCTGGATCTCTACCGAATCTGTACCGCTTAAAGCAATTACCGAACTGGCATGCGCTCTAAGTAGTGCATCACGCATATCTGTCGTCTTGCCGGCAGTTTTACCAACCAGCATTGGTAAGCCAAACTTTTCAACGAACTTGGCCCAGAACTTAAAGCCAGACGTTTTGAAGAACCAGACCCAGTACAGTCGACTTAAAAGAGCCTCACCTAATGGATTCTCATAAGTAGATTTACAACGTGTCAAAAAGTGCTTGAAGCGCTGGTCTACTTCCTGATCCTGTCGAGTTGTGTTGTAGTTGGCCAGCAAAATCAGACGACCATCATTCTTAGGCTCATACCATTGCATTGGCTTTTCACCAATCCACTTAAAACCAATAAACGGTGTAATAGTATCGCCGTCAATATGTAGGCTCGGTTCCTCAGGCTTGGTATAGATTGCCTCTAATACAGAATATCCGTACCAGCGAGCATTCTGCGCACCCAAGAGAATCTCAGACCACCACTCACGTAAATGCTCCATAATGATTTTAGATTCCGGTCGGTCCATCGGCTCTACACGCCATGATGCACTCTCAAGTTTATCCTGGCGTTTCTCAATGGCCTGATAAATCTCATCGTCATACATCATGACTTTCAATCGTGGACGTGTGACCCCGGCTTTTCGAAGTACTTCATCGCCGTCTGGCATTTTGGTCAGATAACTGATTAAAGCCTGTTCAGCCTCATGAGAATACAGTGCACCAGCTTCAGGTTTTGCATTCTCAGGCTTTTTCCTTTTCTTAGACATAACTCAACCTTATGCAGCCGGAGGGCTGTAATTAATCGCAATTACTGCATCTTCAATCGCATCAATCAGCGTATCTACTTGGTCATCATGATCATGGGTAAATGCCGCATTGAATGCTTCACACTCTTCAAAGAATTCACCAACCCAATGAGCATCTTTAGGTACCATCACAAAACGATCTTCCGGTTTATCCTTATAGTTTGCTTCGAGATGGACCTGCACATCCATGAAACGGGATAGCTTGTCTGTATTACGTTGGACTGGAATCACAGCGACACCAGAGTAAGTGCCGAGTGTTTGGATCAACTGAGTACCAGATGCCTTATCTTCTACTTTCATGTAGCGGATAGGTTTGGTATGCCAGGTGTATTCCTTGTGCTTATCCAGAAAGGCTTTAGCCTGACGATTCAATTCTGGTGCTTCCCACTTACCGCGCAAGAGATCTAGCAAGTACAGCTTTCCATCGATCCCCATGCCTACAAGTAGGAATACGGAATAGTCATTGTGCTCTTTGGTCTTTTGAGCGGTATCGACAAGGACGGCGCGCCACTGAAGCTCTGGAATATCTTTATAGAATCCGAACCATTCAGATTTAATCAGGTCACCGCCTAATTTCTTAGGCTGCTGCATGTACTGACTAGAGAATGTATAACGGGATACCGTGGCACCTTCTTTATCCTTACCACCCTTTTCAAGCTGTAATAAGGATTGAAGTGATTCTTTCTTTGTCCAGTAACTTTGGCGACCCTGCTCATCACGCTCTGCATCTCGCGGTACCAGCTTTTGAATATGCTTTGGCAGTGTTTCAATGTACTTATCATCAATCAAAGCCGGAATGGATATCTGAGTCCACTCACCAGGTAAATTGCCTGTCATGACGAAATTGGTTGGATCCTCAGTATGCAGGCGCTGCATGATCATGATGATGGGTGTATCAGACTTGGCCTTACGTGAGTTCACCGTATTAAGTAACTTGCGATTGGCGGCATCTCGCTTGATCTTACTGAAAGCATCTTCTGGCTTTAATGGGTCATCGATAATGATACAGCCTGTAAAGCCATCATCAGCCAGTGTTCCTGCGCGCCGTCCTGTTACCTGTCCACCCATAGAGGCCACATACACATGGCCAACATCGTAGTCCTCAACTGTAATCTTCCATTCCTTTTTGGAGTCAGTACTATTGGAGACCGTTAAATCCCACATCAATCGATAGTCTTTCGACTTCACAATGTCACGCGCCGTATCTGATACGCCTTCGACCAGTGACTGAGAGAAGGACAAATACAAAAACCGTGATCGAGCATTTAGAGCCAAACCTCGCGGGATTAAATTAGTTGTCAGTTCAGTTTTACCCGCGCCTGGTGGAACGTTGATGACCACGTTCGCAATCTCACCAGCTATCACCTGATCAATGATCCAAGAGATATAAACATGGTGCCAATTCACCGTAAATTTAAAGCCCATCCGGGGCTTGAAAAAACGCCGGGTGAAATATAAATGCTCATCTTCACACAGCTTCTTTTCAACCTGTGTTTGCAGATCCATTTAGTATTCCTCTTGGGCCTTCTTTACAGCAGCTTCGACCTGTTCTTGAGTAGCATGAACAACGGTGGTCTGTAATGCTTCGCCGTCCTTACCGGTAATTTCTTGTCGGTTAGTGAATTGACCACCTACATCTTTAGCAGCCTGCTCAAGAATCTTGAGTGCTAATTTTGCATTCTTGGTTTTTTCAAGTTGCTTCTGATATTGCTTAAGCCGGTAATACTTACTGGCAATTGGAATATCTATCAAACCTTCATCAAATTTCTTACGAGTCTGGTTGAATAGATCTGCAAGTTTTTTCCCGAGATTGCGACCCGCGTATTTAGTCGGATCATAGTTTTCACACTGACGACGATCGATTTCGATGTTGAACTCTTGCTTGACCAACTCCGCAACTTCTTGAGGGGTATCACGGCATGCAAGAGCTTGAACAATAAATATTTTTACAGGCTCTTTAAGTGCTGCCATAAATCCCCCTTTTGTCATGCTACGTCATGCAAAGTAGGCAAAAAAATTTAACCGATGACACAGTTTCCACAACACGCAGCAATACTTGTTTCAGATACAAACGGCGCATTCTTGGCAATTTCAACGAGACGTTTCACTGAATCATCAGCTCCCCATCGTTTAGTCTCACCAAAGAACACTTCCACGTCATGGCCAGCTAAGTAGTGCTTAGGCAGCCCAGTTACATCGCTATAAATGATTTCGCCATCTTCATCACGCTCTACACCGATGTGATAAAGCTCATGCTCAATCAACCGGCAGAAGTCTCGATCTGTAGCTTGTTCACAATAAGTAGCGTCAACGGTAATCAGATATTGAGGTACGAAACTAAACCAGTCTCGCATCTGTTGTTCTTGGCGTGCTTTCTTCCAGCCACCCACGTTAAACATGACCTTTTCACACTGGCCTAATACCATACGTTTTTTCGCTAGAGCGGCAGATGAAGCCCAGGCAAATGCAAGGAACTCATCATTGTCGTGAAGTAGTTCAGCAATATGATCATGATCTGGGTTGTGCAATTCACCACCTAAAGTGAGCCAATTTTGAACGACCCATTCTTTAAGCTCTGGTGCAGGTGCCAAGCGAATGGCTTCCTCTTCCTCGGCCTGATCAATCAGATCTGTCGGTGGGAATGGTCTGAACTGTTCCATCTTCTAATCTCTCTAACTGACTTCGAATCCAGTTGATTGCATAACTTGATTCAATTTGATGGGGCTCAAGACGCACAAATGTATAACCTTGATCTTCAGCAAGATCATACTTATTAAATGAATTCGCTATCTTTTTCCCACCACGACCAACAGACCACGGGCTACCGGCGATCTCAATAAGAAGATTCAACTTCACAATATAAAAATCAAAGCGCCAATTCTTGGTTGATTCAAATTGAAACTTCCGACAACAACCAATTCGATATTCTTCTAATTCTTGGAATAGGGTTTCTTCTGCTTCTAAATACTTTTCTTTAGCTTTCGGTAGTGGCTTATTGCGGGGTTTGGTTTTAATTGGACGCTTCTTGGTTTTCCAGAAATAGTCATCTATGTCCATAAACTGTACCTAATAAAAAACCTCCCGGAGGAGGCTTTCTTAATATCGATATTTGCGTTCTTTTAATCTTAGATAAAGATCCTCTGCATCCGCCCAACCCCATAACAAGATTAAAGCTGGTAGCACGAGGAATCCCCATCTCAAGAAATTATAATTTTCCGCTATTAAGCTATAAAACGGCGTTGTCCCCATTAAATTAAAAGCTGCAATTGAATGTAAAACTGGGAAAAAACCCAACATCACAACCATTGCAATCACAAAATAAAATATGGAGAGCCACAACACTCTTGGAAATTCTTCAAATGCATCACCAAGACGCCAAAGCCTATCTTTAATCCAACCCATATAACCCCTCAAAAATATTATTAGTTATTTAGGTTATATATGGATATCTGTCTATTTTTTCAAGCGAAAGTATCAAGTTAATTGGTGTATTCAAACATACAAAGCCACACGCAAATTCTTAATACGCTCCTTCAACTTAATCATGATTCCATCAATTGCCAGCAGCTCATTGCGTGTCAGGCCGGATCGACTGAGATTTTGATACTTAGACAGCTCAGCACTGCAAAATTCTAAGTCTTGTTTAGCTTGTACTTTGTCTGTCATGGGTACCACCAATAAGAAAAGAAAAACCCCTCAACATCTAGAATGCGAGGGGCTTTGATTGCCGTAATACGTTCGGCGAATTATTTAGGTAACTTCAGATCCACATCAGGAATGATAACGCTTGGTCTGAAATCAACTTTGTACTGGTAGGTACTAACACCCTTACTATTCAACTGCTCAGAAAAATAAGTAACATTGTCAGAAATACCTAGTGAATGCTTTTTGAATTCCGTATCACTGGTCTTACAGGTCACATCAACCTTCCGTTCGCTCACAGCTTCAAAAGCACACTTGCCTTCAATAGTAAGAACATAATCACCAGCAACGCCATTATAAAAAACAATTCGTCGATCCAACTGAAAGTTATCAGCTGCATATGATAGATTTCGTGAAGCAACTTGAGCATCACGAGAACAACCCACCATTGCCATTGCACACATTAGACCAACTGCTAATATTTTAGTTTTCATTGTTAGCTCACTTTTTTAGACAACAAAAAAGAGCACTCACGCACTCTCACATTTCATAAAAAAACCGCACTAACTTTAGTCAATGCGGCTTCTTATTCTTACCAAACTTAAATAACGCTATTCGATTTCTTTCCAGAAAGTGACATATAGCTTGAATTCCGACTTTATGAGAAACGCACTAATTAAAAATGCAACCCCAATCACCAGAAACATTACATCAATATTCAATAACCCCACCAATTCAAGGATAACTCCAAGAATACATAACGCATAAAAAATAACTACGCCTAAATTTTCTTTCATTTGCTTCACCAGGAGAAAATTTGCTTTCTGCAAATTTGAACCGGCATTTTTACATCAAAAATCGCATAAATGGAATAGACCGAGAAGTCTATTCGGTAAATATACTTTTTAGCTATCTGATTGGCATTTCCCACACTTCCTGCATTCTTTCACCCTGAATACCTCATTCTCAAACTCCCAGCAGTGGAAGCAGAATATTTGGCGTATAAAGCGGAGCATTCCTTTTCTCCTTAATCGGGCACAAAAAAAGCCCACCTTTCGATGAGCTTCTCAAAAAATCACTTAGGTCTGTCCTACACCAAGCTGCGCACTAAACAAATTAGTCGCCACACCATTAAAAAACATCAAAATAGGTATAAGCAATTGTTTTTCCATAGTAACCTCCTTCTGACCAAATGAAACAGTTGTAAAGTTCGTAAACCAAGACAACAAATAAGCCGAAACAAAGGCGACTAAACCGAATGCGATTAGTGGATTTGAACCACCCAGACATACCACAGACCTAAATGATCTTTGGATAAAAAAGCCCACCATTTGGCGAGCTTCTTTGTCAGTCAAAGTGAATTACTTACACTTCGATCACTATATCACGAATATCGCATACCCCGTGCGCACAGTCAAACGGTTTTTTTAAACATATCAAAAGTTAAGTGAGGATAGCGACACTTCACAAATGCCAGTCCACACTTCAGGTCTTGGCGGATATGGAGTACAGAGGTATCGTTGCTTTCAGCGATATCACGCAATGAATTACCCATTACATAATGAGACCACAATGTTGATACCCATTCCTGAACAATCTCATCTTCAATAGTTTTTAATTCAATAATCACTCGCTGAATTGCACGCGCTTCATTGTCATCAATCTGACAGCGAATGCCACGGCGCTGAGTGCATAAACGATCCTTAAGCGTTTTATCACTCATGTACATTGCTAGAAGACGTTCACGCTGTTCCTGGGTAATTCGTCGAGTAGGCATAGTTTTCACCATGACCACCATGGTTTCAGTATCCCCATTCATCCAAGCCCCAAACTGACGAAACCAATCCTCAGCACTAAACTTAGTCCAATCCATTGCCTGCATAATCGTTACTGCTGCATTCATCGTATTTCCCCTACCATCTTCTCTATCTGCTGGATCGCGTGACCTGACTTCACTTGATCTGTACTAAACCGTATTACCTGAAAACCCATCATTGTTGCTGCGTTATACTTTTCCATATCCCCAAGGTAGCCTTTACCCCTTGTGTGCCTTCCTCCGCTCCAGATCCCGCCTTCAACCTCTACCAAAATCTTTTTATCTATTAAGTGAAAATCTGCTCTCCACTGACGATCAGGATGAAAATAAAACTCCTGCTCAAACTTAATTTTTAATGTCTTTAGTTCTCTAGCCAGCTTCGCTTCAAACTCATTCGGTACTTTTTCGCCTTTGACCTTAGGGCGTGTGGAGCGCCCTTTCGGTCTGGTGGCTTTCACCATTTTTTTGTATTCAGCGATTGAGTAGCTGGTCATGTATTACCCTTACCATGCACCCCAAATAACTGTTTGGTCTTTTCAGTTGGTCTATAAGTCCAGACCGATGTCTTTTCCAAATAACCACTATCTACCAAGTCTTTTAAGCAAGCCCGAATGGTGTCCCTTGTGCTGTTCAGTACATTCTCAATAATGTTGCTTACAGTCACATCCTTGGTTGCATAAGCTGAATAGACCAGGATATCCATTCTCTTTTCAAAACATGATCTAGACCGGCTTACGTTCACCCAATCCACGGTTTTATTATCGTTTTGGTCTTTCACACCCCACCTCCCAACTGCTCACGAATAACCTTAGGCACCTTCACCCCATCCACTTCACACTTCTCCAAGTACGACTCAGGATTTTCAAAAGGATCTGGCCATGGATCAGCTATTGGAGTTGGCTTAACCTGTAGACGCTGTGGTACTGGCACATGACGGTTTTTTACATTCATGCGCTTTTTAAGTTCTTCAAGCGCTTGCTGAGCTACTTCGTTTGGAACAGGTTGATGATCTATCTCATCAGGCTGCTTTGGTTCAGACAGCTGTTTAACCGCTTTCAGCTTCTCATCAGGCTCACCACGCTCTTTGGCTTCTGCGATCAGTCGCTTATACACACTGCAATACACGTTATGCACAGTATCGGTAGGCTTTAAGCTGCCATATGGACCAACCACGGCATAGAATGCTTCCCGGGCAATACGATTGATGCGACAAACACGGTTTGATTTCTCATAGTTCAATGCCTGTAACCATGCTTCATCCGGAGTCTGATATTCATACACACCTTTGCACCAGTTTTTGAACTCAGGAATCGATGGTGGCCATTCAGCTGTATCCAGACGTTTTAAACCACGTAGGAACTGCTCATAAGTCAGTTCAGAAAGCTTTTCGACAAACTTCTCAATCACCTGGCTTTTTTTCAAACCTGACCACTGATCCGTGAACTTCTTGCCATACATCAGAAGCATGTCTTCAACCAGCTTACGTGCATCCGTTTCACTGAATTGCTGTACAGCGTGAGTAGATTGTTGTTGAGATAATTCGTTAAGCATATTTCACACCCTCCACTTCATGCACATCACGCATTGCTGGCTGATCATTGCTGCCAATTTCAGACATCCAGTCGCTGACTTCGTTTTGAGTACGGCTTGCTGCACCTGAAAAAGATTTTGGTTTTTGAGGTTGAGACTTAGCTTCACGCTGACGGCGTACTTCGTCTTTGTTGTTTTGAATCCAGGTAAACCATTTCACCAGCCATAGGCTTGGAGTGTTTTTGCTATCCGCCTTCGCTGAAAAGAAATCACCGAAGTTGGTAAACATGGAAATCAGATCCTGTTCTGGTAGTTCAGGATTGCGTTGTTTTCCGAGTTCAATGAAGTCGTAATGAATTGGATACACGTTCACGCATTCAAGAACTGAATAGCGTTTGTGATCCTCAGGTTGATATTGAGAAAACTGAATTGGTGGCAAAGGAAAATCTTGCTCGCGCGTATTACTACTACTATCTATAAATTGGTTATTGGTTAATGGTTTATGGTTAAGGTTTTTTTGGGTTTCATTTTCACAACCCAAAATAACCGACTGGGTTTTTTCTGGGTTTTCAGAATCAACAGAATCGCTTTCATTTGGGTTGCTATCTTCCTTTTTTTTAGGAGGTCGACCACCTTTCTTCCCATTTTCACGGTTTTTCTGAACATTTTCTTTATAACCTTCAATTTCAGAGTCACAACGCTTGTTGTGAAATCCATCATCTTCTTCCGTAAAGAAATCATTCAACACATTTAAAACTGCCTGCTTTTCCTCATCGGTTAATGCACGTAACCGACGAAAAACCGACTGGGTTTCTTTGGGTAAAGGACCTTCATTCAGGTAATAGAAATCAAGTGCTCGACGGTAAAAACATTCTTCCAGAGCAGTTAAATGCACGGTGTCACGCATGAAGTCACCAATATGGTGTAAATATTTATGCATTACTCACCCTCCAACCTGAATAAATAAACTATGTGAAACCCTCGCCCCCCCCAGACAGCAGAACTAAAAGCCTTAAGTTCTCTCTTTAAGATTGACTCAAAGTTCTTTTTGGTTTCTTGCTTGTATTTCATTGGGCTTCTGAATATTTTGGAGTTACCGTTGTATGCCTCAACGATGACCGTTTTATTATCACGATCTATACTAGAAATTCTGACTTCCACGCTCATGCCGCCACCTGCTTTGTATTACGTACTTTGTTTACCAAGCCAGTGATACGAGTCAGGCCAAATGCAGTGACACGCATATGCAGGAACACTCGTTCTTTGCCATCATTGCGATTAACAATTACTGGTGATGTACGATTGGTGAAAACCTTGTTCAAGACATATTGGGCATGTGGCTGGAGCTTGCGATCTGAATCACGGTAGATCCATTTCTTATTAATCAGTAGCTGAATGAGTTCAGATTCTTTAATGCCGATTGTTTTGGCACATTCACGTAAGCAATAAGTGTTAGAAGTATCAGCAATGGTCTCCAGTGCCTCAGCCTTAGGTGTGAGTACCGCTACTTTTTCACTTAACTCAATATTGAGCTTGGCTTGAATTTCGATTGCTTGAAGCAGATGTGCTGGATTGGTGATGTCAAAGCTATTTTTTGCCTTAAGTGCTTCTTCCATTGCAGTCATACGATCAAAGACTTGAGCTTGTAACTCATAGCTATATGACATTGCCATAAGGCAAGCTTCGCGTTTTGGGAAGCGATAGCATGGATAGGTTTGTCCATTTTGTTGGTTAATGTAGGTATCCCTAAATTTTGGGAGACCCTCTAAACCCAAAACCTTCGGCACTTTTGCCATAAAGTGATCATGGCGAAGTTGCACCGGATTGGTTTCACTTTTTGCGCGATATTCATTAATGAAATCAACAATCTCAAGTGATGACATCGTTACTTCGTTTATGTTAAAATTTCCTTGTGCTAACATATTCATGTTTACTTTCCTGTCAGTTAGTGAACAACCGGAAAAGCCTGATCTAGACCATCAGGCTTTTTCTGTTTGTAGAGCTGATAAATACTTTGCACACTCACCTTTCATGGCTTTACGCAAAGACTGAATCTTGTGTTCGATTTCTTCCAGGATGCGATCTGTCTCATCCATTTCAGCAGGTGTTACCACACCATCTTCCAGAGCAGATAAAACTTGCTTATTTGCTGCACCATTCCCAACATTCATACCAAGCAGTGATTCAAGAACACCTAGTTGATGATCTTTTCCTTCCGCTTGCTCTACCGGCATTAATGCAAAACCTAATTTGTGCGCCCACACTTTTAAAGAAGCCGGGTTTTGTGTATAGGTCAGCATTGCTTCAAATGCTTTTAGACTCGGCAAATGGTTTTCCATGTTTGGATTTGCATAATTCAAAATCGTGTTATGAGACACACCAACAACATCAGCAATCTCTTTAGGTGTAATCCCATTTGATTGGTGAATCATCTTGTGTAGCGCGGTTTTACTTTCCTTGGATATATCCATGTGAACACCTTGATTAAGTTCACGTTTATTAAAAACGCTTACTGGTTGATAATTGGTTTAAGCAGTGAGCGATAAAGCTTGATTTCGGATGTAGTCAAAATCCACATCTGGGCACAATAAATCGCAACTCACTCGACCGTTACTTTCCTTGTCAATTTTGATTGCCAGAGAAGCCCCGCACTTGCTGTTGCCATACATAATTTGATTTAAGTAACCAATTGATGTTTGGCAGCGCTTGGCGAATGCTTTTCGCTCACTGAGAGTTAATTGACTTAGATAGTTTTTTAGTTCGGTTGTTTGAGAAGAAGACATTTTAATCTCCTTTACTAATTAATTTAGTAAATACTAATTTTTATCACTTAATAAGTCAATAAACATTTAGTGTTTGCGAATTTACTTTTTACTAAAAAGCCTGTGAAATACTTAAATGGACATAATTTCTTTAAGACGCGCTAATTTGCGCCAGGCTATTGATGCCAAATTAAAATCTGAGGGTTTTTCTTCGGATGCTGCTTTCTGTGAGCATTACGACCTTAATCCAAGCCACATATCTCAACTTGTGAAAGGTCATGGGAGTTTTGGCGAGCGCGCAGCTCGAAATTTAGAGAAAAAGGTTGGCTGGGAAGCTGGATATTTAGATAGAGATATGCCCGGCACTCAGTCTGAAGTGGTTGCACCAGCTTCTAATGTAAGACCATCAAGAAGGAAATTAAGGAAGATTCCGGTGTTAGATTTTGTACAAGCTGGCATATGGAGAGAGGTTGTATACGATGGAGTTCATCCAAAAGATGAAACATATACAAGTTACGAAGGCAAAGATCCAAACGCTGTTTTTTCGTTAGAAATTGATGGCTTAAGTATGGCACCTGAATTTATGCCAGGTGATGAAATTGTTGTAGATGCAGCCTTAGATCCAAAGCCTGGTTCATTAGTCGTTGCTCAGGAAATTCAGCATGGTGTAGCAATGACTACATTTAAAAAATACCGTGTTGTTGGGGTCAATGAGCATGGAGTTGATATTATTGAGTTGGTTCCACTAAACCCAGACTTCCCTACTTACAACTCGTCTCAAATTGAAATTTCAATCATTGGTGTTGTTGTTCAACATCATAAAGATTTTAAGTATTAATCAAAAAGTAAGTCACCGGTGACTTTGTGGAAATAAAAGCCGCTATATGCGGCTTATGTAAACTAACTTCTAACTAGAAGCAGTCCTTTTTGAATAGAACATGGAGATAAGATGATGGAGTTATCAACAGCACAATGGGTTCAAATAATTCTAGCTGTTATCGGTTTAATAGGTGTTATTTTTGGAGTAATTTTCGCTGTAAATAAGCGTAGCCATAAAATTGGAAACATCACAGGAAATGGTAACCGTATTCATAATGGCGATAAAATAGGTAAAAAATAATGTCATTCGATAAACATATTCTTGGCAATATTGATGGCCACGGAAATTTTGTGCTCAATGGTGATGGGGATATTATCCTAAATAAAGTCCCAGAGCCTAAAGAGAGTATTATGTTCAATTTATTAACAAATATTGCTCTTATGATTGCCAATAATGATATAAAAGTAGAAAAACCTGATAATCAACCATATGAAATTACTGATAAAATAATTTTCAATGAGATTAAGTCATACCATGATTTTCAAGAAAACTATGATGATGGTATGTGCATCATTGAACAGAGGTTAAGAAGTATCGAAGATAATGATATGGGAAGCATAAAACCTCAAATCTTTAGATATGTAAATTCTATTTTTCGCAGGGTAAAGCGCACGTTTCCACAGTATTCTTCTGATCAAATTATCGAACAAATCGAACAAAAAATAACAGAAGAACTTAAGGAATATTATAAATATACGCTTTCGCCAGAAGATTTATCTCATGTAGAGTTTGTTGTATACTATGTCTTTGCAGCATGCAAAATTTTTGAAAAACCTTCCCCTCAGTTTATGGCTCAAAAAAATGTTAATCCTTAATGAAAGTCGTCCTGAGATTTCGTTATATTACTTAGGTGCATTATTAATAAAACTTATTAATGATGCAAAAATTGATCGTATTAATTTAACTGAGCTATACGATATTTTTAGTAATATTAATCCAATTAGTTTTAACAGATTTATGTTAGTAATAGATTGGCTTCACATTATTGGTTTTATAGATTCGACAATTGAAGGAGAGCTTGTATGTACCTTAGACAGCTCACACTGACTAAAAGTTCTGGAGAGCTTATTAGAGCTGTTACATTTCAAAAAGGGCTTAATCTGGTCTTAGGAAAGGCTGATAAAAATCGTAGCTCAAATAGTTTAGGAAAAACAACTTTAATTAGATGTATTAATTTTTGCCTTGCAGGAAAAATTGAAGAATTTTTTGTTGATAATGAAAATAAGAAAGTAGAAAATAAGGCTGTCAAAGATTTTTTTATTCAAAATCAGGTTAATTTCGAATTAATTTTAAGTAAAGAATTTGATAATTTATACATACAACAAGATTTAAAGATATCAAGAAAAATTGCATTTGATGATAAAACACAGAAAATTGAGATACTGAATTATATTGATGATAAAAAATATTCTCTCGAAGAATTTAAGAACATTCTTCAACTGCGTTTATTTTTAACGAATATTAATAAACCATCTTTCAGACAATTAATTACAAAGTTTGTAAGACGAAATGATGATGAAGTTTCAAATATTTTAAAGTATATGGGTTCATTTGTTTCTACAGTTGAATATAGTACTATTCGTTTCTTCTTATTTGGCTTTAAAAATCCAGAAGCTATTGAAAAGCAGCAGCTTTTAAATATTGAATTAAAAAGTTTAACTAAAAAATATAATTCGCTAAAAGCAATTGTTCCCGAAGGACTCCAACAAAAAATTGATCTTTTAGAGACAGAGATTGAAGAAAAAGAGAAATTACGTGATTCTTATAAAATTAATGAGGATTATAGGATTGATGAGAATGAACTTAATTCAATTGAATTAACAATTAATCATTTAAACAAACAATTAACGAGCCTTATCTCGGATAGAGACACTCTAATTTCACGAATTAATAAAATTCAAGAAAACAAATTTTGCGATAACCCTCAAGACATAAAATACATATACGAAGAGGCGAAGCTATTAAATATTGAGATCCAGAAGCAATTTGAAGAAACTATTTTGTTTCATAATAGCATGCTTAAAAATGAAGAAAATTATTTACAACGGAGGGTCAGTAAATTAAACAAAAATATTGAGGATCTCACTCTAGAAAGAGCTAACTATACTAAAAAATATAATGCTGTCCTTGAGAAATTATCTATGCAAGGTGCCTTAGCAGAATTCACTAAACTTAATGAAAATATTACTAAGTTGTCATCTAACTTATCTAAAGATAAAGCATTATTAACTCAACTGGGAATATTGCAGTCTGATATTGATAAATATAAAACTGAAATTGAAGAACTTTCAAGCGCACTAGCATCTTCAATAGACAAGTTTAACAAAGTTAATATTCATATATTTAACACATACTTTTCTAAGTTTTCTGAGAAATTACATAATGAAAAATGGTATATGTCATTTGATAAAGACGGTACTGGATATAAATTTGATGTCAAAGCATTTGAATCAAATGCAGGCAGTGGTAAAAAGCAATCACTAGTTGCTGCCTTTGATATCGCATATATGGCTTTTATACAAGACCCAAATATTCACTTACCTTATCCTCGATTTGCTACTCAGGATAAAATTGAAATTATTGATATTGATGAATTGAATACTTTAGCTGATTTGGTTCTTAATGCTAATGGTCAACTTATAACACCAATCATTGAAGATAAATTTAAAAATTTTAATCAAACTGACTTTAGCGGCAAAGTCATACTAACTCTTACTCCAGAGAGTAGATTTTTTAATTTTTAAATAACCACCTTCAGCCAACCCACCCCAACGGTGGGTTTTCTTTTTCCCAAACTCGCTTATAATTCAAAGTCCAATAACAATAAAACTATAACTATGAAGCACATCACGTTTATCACCCTACTCTTATCTTTAGCTTTTACCGGCTGCCAAAAGCAACAAGCTGCTGATGTCGATCTGGATGCAGTGACCACTGCCCTGGAAAAGTCAGACAACATTCTCGGTGCATATATTGAAAAACTAAATTCAGAATTCACGACACAAGATGTGCGGATTAAAATTATATGCAGAGACTATCCGCGCGAGTATCAAAAAAACTATATGACTAACTTGTTGAAGCTATCACCTGGTGAATACTCTGAAGCTACACTTCTTGCTGATATGGATGTGGTTTTAGATCATTACAAAGAGATAAATGCTATTCAATGCTAAAGCTTTCTTACTTCTGAAATATTAAATCTTTATATTGAGCTTAAGGCCTCTCATGACTGGCCTGTAATAACAAAGTAGAGCATCACTAACCCGCTATCCGCGGGTTTTTCTTTATGTAAGGTAAGTGTAACCTTGTCTTTAAACGCTACATTATAACAATTAGTATAAAGACACCTATGATTCATAAATAGAAAGGTAAGTCTCAATGAAATATCTGTTAGGCGCAGCATTGTTAGGATTGGCGATTACTGGCTGCACTTCAAATCCAAAAAACGAAGTGGTACAAGAAAAAGTTGTGAGCAATACTCCAGCTGAAACTCAGGTAATTAACTTTACTGGTCCAATGGATCTTACAGTTGAATTGAAATCTTCAGATAATTTTGAAACTGCAGAAATGACAGATAATTCTGGCAAGGTTTATCACCTTAAACGAGCTATTTCAGGAAGTGGTATGCGTTTGGCCAATGATGACGGCGTTTCAATTCACTTCAAAGCTGGTGAAGGTATTGTAGAGTTTATGAAAGACAAACCTATCAGTATTACTGAATACAAAAAATAAGATTTACGCTTTAAGAGAACCCACCTTGTGTGGGTTTTCTTTTGTCTATTAAAACATAAAGATTAGCAAAGACTTAATTTTCACTAAATTTATTTAGTATTTACTATTGACAGCTTATTTAGTAAATACTAAATTACATTCACAGACAACAAAAAGCCCCAGCGTAGCCTACGACAACTACCTGGAGCGTGACCCACAACCTAACTGTGAGTGAAATTATTATGAATGCAAAATTGACTCCACACAATAGCTTCAAGGTGACTCTTGTTGCTACTGCCTTAACTGTAAGCGCATTAGCGTTTGGTTGGCATGCTGACTTTGGCACTAGCCAAGTAGCTCCAGCTCAAAACATTCAATCTGAATACGGCATTGTGTCTTTAAAAATGCTGGACGACGTACGCGGTGAAGCAATGCTTAATCTAGATGGCTTTCGTTTAGAAATCACTTCGTTTGAAGTTGCAGCACATCCAGACGATTACGGTGTACCAGGTTCCGAGTTCACTAATGTAGAAGTGATAGAACTTGGTGAAATCAAGGTATTCGATGCCAATGGCAATCCATATAACGACTTCACTGATTATCAGGATCACCGCGAAATCAACGCAATGATCGCTGGTTATATCATGAAACACCGTCTGGTGGAGGTGCAGTCATGATTCTTAAATCTGCCGACCAAATCTTTGAAGCACTTTTGAATGGCCAGCTGGTTTACTGGTGTGAATATGGCTCTGATGATTGGTCCTCGCTTAATGACCAAGCACAAGTTAATTTTGCTGATCTTTACACTGGTTTCCTGCAATTCAAAGCAGATGAACTACCTGTCATTCCAATGCCAGTAGAGTTTGGCTCAACTCATCGTTACTTCTCTGAATACATCAAGACGTTTGAAGGACTTGAAATCTATCGAGTGGGTAAAACTCGTGCGAGCTATTTTGCCCTACGTGTCAAAAGCTCAGGAACTATTGCTGACTATTTCTGCAATACGTTGATTTACTCCATCCAACCTGACGGCTCCCTGAAGAAAATGGATAAGTCTACAGCTCCACAGTGGATTCTAGATGGTTTGGAAAATGCGCGAGTCGCCATGCGCAAAAATAAACGACATCAAGTTTTAGAAAGTACCGGCTTCTTTGGGTCTGAGGACTATAAGAACTTTAAACGCAAAAATCGTCATCCAGGAGCTGTGTAATGTCAACTGTATTTTTTAAAAAAGCGGAACGTAAAAACGCGAAATTACGCCTTGCTCTGGCTGGCCCTACTGGTTCAGGTAAAACCTTAGGTGCACTTCTTTTGGCTAAGGGAATTGGTGGAAAGATTGCTGTTGCTGATACCGAGAACAGTAGTGCTGAGCTATATGAGGATGTTGTTGAGTTTGAACATGCAAATATTCAGCCTCCCTACACTCCTGAAAAGTTTATTGATGCTATTCAGGCTGCAGAGAAAGCTGGTTTTGATACTTTGATTCTGGACAGTATTACTCATGAGTGGTCTGGCGTTGGTGGTTGTTTGGAAATTGTCGACAAGCTCGCCAGTACAACTTTCAAGGGTAATAGCTGGGGCGCATGGAGCCAAGTTACCCCAAGGCACCGCAAATTTATCGATGCAATGCTTCAATCCAGCATCAATATTATTGTGACCATGCGTAGCAAGATGGATACCGTTCAGGTGGATGCAGGTAACGGTAAAAAGAAAGTTGAAAAGGTCGGAATGAAAGCCGAACAACGTGACGGTATCGAATATGAGTTCACCACTGTTCTGGATCTAACTCACGACAACTATGCAGTTAGAACAAAAGACCGTACCCGAATTTTTAATGAACCCATGCTTCTTTCTGAACAAGCTGGAGTATTGCTTAAACAGTGGTTGAACTCTGGATCTGCTAACGCATGCATCAACGGCAATCAGTTCTTAGAACTTGAAGCACTTATGCAACAAGCTGGAATTGATATTGAAAAGTACTGTGCTAAGCGAGGATTAAATAGTCTTCATGATGTCCAACAGCAGAAGTTTGACGAAACATGCGCTGGTATTCATTCCATCATTCAGCGCAATCAACAAGCACAACAGGCTAATGAACAGCAACTACATGCTGAAAATGAAGCACGTCTAGAAAATGATTATCAAGCTGCACTGAAGGATATTCAGAATGCTAGTCACGTTAATGATCTAAATCGGCCTGCGGATTACTTCAAAGGCACAAAGTACGAACAACAAATTTTAAATGCCTGTCAGGCGAAATCAGATATGGAAGGATGGTCAGCATGAATATTTTAAATAGCAAAGAAGCTTTTGAAGCAATGATGGCTGGCCGAAATATCATGTGCCGCGCTGTTGGTGAATTAATGGATTTTGATGATCTGTCTCAATTCCCTGCCACTATTTTTGCTATGCCAGGCTATGAGTTCTGCATCAAGGTTGAGACCATGGAGCTGGCTGGCATTACATTTGCTAAGCCTTTGACTCTTGATGATGTAGTAGAAGATCAGGACATTTATATTGTCTATCCAGACCATATTTCCCATGTCAAATTCAGTAGACAGTGTAGTGAACACTTTGCATGTGTGCGTAACGGCTTCGCCCAACTAGATCAGGAAAATGCGGTATTACAGCTTGAAGCATTAGGTGAACTTTTTGGCCGGGTTATTTGTTATCCACCAGTGATTGACAATGTACCTAAAACCAAAAAGAAACGTTCAGGCAAAGCCAAGAATGATGCTGATAATTTAAATACTCCGGCTGACTCTAATACCACTGTTGCAAATATAGAAAAACAGCCTGAGCCAGAAGTGGTTCAACCTATCGAAGTTGCAGTACAAGATCCGTCCGTTACTACTGAAGTTCCAGCGGATCAATCTACTGAACTCGATGAAACAGATCCAGCTATTCTGAAAGTTGTCGAAGCTATTGAAAAATGTGGTTCAGATTATGAGCTAAAAGGCGTTGAACGTAATCTGGATAGCAATCAGCACAAGCTAACTGAAACTGAATACAGAGAACTCAAAAATCGTATTGCACAAAAACGTGAACTTCTTTTTGCTTCAAAAAAACCAGTAACAGTAGATTCTCTTAAAAAATTTGCAATACAAAATGAAGCATGTACTGCCTACATTGATCAAATTAAGGCATGCACCACCACAAATGAACTGGCTGATTTAAGCAGCGCAATCATTGCGGATGACAAGCTAAATATTGATCTGCAAGAACAGTTGTGCAACCAGATCAATGAGGCAGCTAATCAATTAAACCAGCCCAAACCTAATGTAGAGCAGCCATCTGAAAACCTAAGTGTCACTGAGCTGCAAAGATTGCAGCATGAGGCTGAAAAGCTGGTACAGAACAAGGCTCAAGATGAAGAATACCAAAGCCTTCTTACTGATCTATTAGACCGTGCAAGCAAAGCAAATACCCCAGCCGAAGCAAATGCTCTAGTGGGCTATACAAAGGCTTGGTCTGAAGAACAGCGCAAACCATTAATTGATGCAATTCATAAGCGCCTGGTCGAACTGAATAAGGCAGATGCACAGCCTTCATTAGCTGTACGTATTCAAAGAGCTGAAGACCTGACTGAACTGGATGCTTTAGAGATCGATGTATCAGCATGTGATGAAGTTATTCAGCCAAGATTAATGGAACTTATTGAGCAGCGTCGCATCCAGCTGGATCAGATTTCTGCAACTAGTGAAGCTCAGTGAGCCACCTAAATACCTCTAAAACCCGAGTCGTGCAAATTCAGCACGGCTCCAGAATCAAAAAAATGTTGGGGATTGAGATGATTTTCAAAATCAAAAAGAAACATGAAGTCGGTTTCAAGCTTTGGCTAGAAAAGCTGGGTTATACGAAGAAAGAACTGACAGATGGTAGCTCTACATTTTCCGGAAAAGGTACACGTAAAACCCTGAGCTATGTGTTTTTGAAGAATGATTTAACAGGTAATGCAGCATGCCAAGTGTTATTCGATGAATATGAAATGCACCTGCGCTGCCCGAACGTTTCGAATGAAACCAGTGAGAACTTAGCAAAGATTGTAGCTAATCAGATTATGAAGGTGGCGTGATGGATATTGAAAAATTAAAAGCTGAATTTGAGCAGTCTGAATGCTTTAAACGCCTTGAGCATGTTGCGCAATACACCTTCTTTGAATTTGGAGCATACATCAAACGTACTGATGTTCCTGCTGATATTGAAAAGAAGTGTGGAAAATTAATCACAGCTCTTCTTTTTAGCTGGTCTGCCTGGAAGGAGGCCAAAGCCCAAGCGGTGCCGGAAGGATATGTTCTTATGCCAATTAAGCCAACTAAAACAATGGTTATGGCAGTTGCGAAAGAGCATGAAGGTGATGCCTTTCTACCGTATAGCTTGTATGACGCTTATGTGAAGCAAGCCATGATCGAAGCACAGGAGCCAGCCAATGACTGAAAAAATATATCACTTTGATGTACCGGTTTCCGGTCGCGAGACTTTTAGTGTAAGAGCATCAAGCTACGAAGAAGCTATCACCAAGATTAATAATGGGGACTTTGAGGTAGAGCCTGAAACTATAGATATCGAGTGGGATTTCGGCCTAGGCCACAGTGCTGAAGAATACCTCCCTAGGGCCTACACATTGCAATCGATTAAGGATGAAGCCAATGACTGAAATTCAACTAACCAAACTTCAATTGGCGAACTATGTTTGTGATGAGCTGCATAAAGAAATGCCATTTGATCTGATTTTTAATCAGGATGAATTCGTGCCTTTTATGGAAATCATTGACGCTTCAAATCTCAATATTGGATTTCCAGTTAAGAACATCGGTGACAAGATTCATGTCGGTGTAACTAAAGGAAATTCAAACGGTATATATCAGGCATTGAGCAGCTACATCGCTCAGCATCAGAAGCCGGAAAACTGCATCGATCAATTTATTGCTAGTGGTGAATTTGATAAGGCTTTTAAGGATGTGTTTGGTTTACCGGAATCTGTAGTGAAAAGTTTAAAGGAGGTAACTTAATGGCTCGATACACCATCACCGTTGAAGCCGAAAGACCGCCTCAAATTATGCTGGGTCAGACTATCGGTGGTGCAACGGTGAAGGAGCTTAAAGAGGTTGAAGTCGAACTGGTTTCAGCTTCTTATCTGGCTCAAAAATACAATCTGTCAGTGACCACGATTCGAGAAAAATTAGT
This sequence comes from Acinetobacter sp. YH12137, assembly GCF_013418535.1. Classification (NCBI taxonomy): domain Bacteria; kingdom Pseudomonadati; phylum Pseudomonadota; class Gammaproteobacteria; order Moraxellales; family Moraxellaceae; genus Acinetobacter; species Acinetobacter sp. YH12137. The sequence goes on from NZ_VPBW01000010.1 coordinate 75,925, forward strand.
TTCGATCAATCAAGGCACACAAGGCAAGGCGCTATACAATCCAAAGTTGGCCCATGACCTGCTGACAACCAAAGTTAAAGTAGGCAGACCGAGAGCTAATTAGCTCTCACTGTCGTTAAACATTTCTACCAAATCCTGAGCATCTGGATTGTAATAAGTATTCACCAGCATTGAGATAGTTTTGTGGCCTGTAATTTTGGCTAGCACTTCAACCGGTAATTTTCTCACCTTCACCATTCTAGTGATGGCTTCATGTCGTGAATCATGGAAGTTAATATGTGTAAGCCCTGCTCTTTTTTTTGCTCTCATCCATGTGGCACAGCATATCTGCTTATCAATGGGCAGAAGTTTATCTGTTCCTTTAGGTAATAAAGAAAGCAGTCTTTTGGCTTCACCAGATAAAGGCACGTTTCTGGATTCACCATTTTTTGTCATCGGTAAATGCACAAAGCCTTCTTTAATATCCTTCCTACGCATTGCCAGTATTTCACCCTGACGCATGGCGGTCTCCAGAGCAAATCGAAATGCCCATGCTACATAGTGGCGTGATGTTTCTGGTGTTGTGGATCCATCCCAACTTAACGCCTTTAGCAACAATTCTTGATCTTCTTCTGTAATACGCTGGCTTCTGGATTTTTCCTTGCTCGGCATGGTGACCGCATGCCAGACGTTAGAATCAATCAAAAACAGTTCTTTCATGGCATAGGTAAACACGGCTGAATAAATGGCGTGTTCATTCCTGAGTGTTGCTATCTTCACTTCTTTTTTACGGTTATTTCGCCATTCTGCAATGTCAGCAGGCTTGAAATCATAAATAGACTTGTCAGCTAAATTTGGTGCAATCCGGTCAAGGTTTTTAATTTTAAAATTAATAGTCCGTGCAGATCGCATGTGACGACCATGCTCTTGATAGTATCTGGCACAAAGTTCCCTAAATGGATAATCCGGCTTTTCGCCTTGTTCTATTGCCTTTTTACCAGACCGAAGTTCAAGCAATTTATTATAGGCCCACTGTTCACATTCCTTCGCTGTGTCTCGGGTGGCTGAATATCTTTTCTTGTCAAAAGTGACAATGATGCGCCAGCTGGATCCTCGCTGGATGGGTTTGGGTATTTTCATTTTATTGGTGCAGATTTGGTGCAGATTACTTTGCATTTTATCGGTAAAGTAAAAAAATGAAAGGATATAGAAGGGATTTTGTGCAGTTTTGGGTATGGTTTAGTGACGGGATAAGATTAACATACAGTTTTAAATTATTGTTTTTATTAAAATTAATTATTTCTATATTTTATTTTTTGTCTTTTTATCAGAAAAGATCATCTAAAATCATTGTATACTACCTACTTTCTTTGTAGCCAAGATCATCATCCCGCGTTGATCAAGCCTGTAGTGAATTTCGATGAGCACCTTAATTCTTGTTACCTCCGCACCGACTTCTATTTATGCCTGGCATGCGCTTGGACTCGCCCAAGCTTTACAACATAAACAGGAAGCTTTCCGTGTATTTTTCTATCAAGATGGCGTGTCGGTCGCAAATGCATTGCAATGGGTGCCCGACGACCAGCGTCATCTCACACGTTCCTGGCAGGATCTGAAGATCCGCTTACCTGTTTGTGTCAGTGCAGCCTTAGCGCGTGGGATTACAGATCAGGAAAATGCTCAACGTCACAATATTCAGCAACATAATCTTGCTGATGGTTTTGAATTGGTCGGTCTAGGCGAGCTTGCTGATGCTGTTCAGTCCTCACAACGTCTAATTCAATTCTAGATGCTTCATTTTTCAGGATGTGTTGCTTTTAAAAGGAATCTTGTGTGAAATCTGTACTTGTTATATTAACCCAAGCCAACCTAAACAGCTTACAGGTGCATGAAAGCCTGTCTGCCACGATGGTACTGGCGACCTTCGGCGCTGAAGTTAAAGTATTACTCCAAGGCGCGGCCTTGAGTCTTTTACGTTCTGAGCTCCAGTTTGACCAGCTTAAACATGCCTTTAAACTGGCTTCAAATCTGGTGGATAGTTTCGAATTTTATGACCTGACCCCAATTCTGGTTGAGCAGAAAAATCAGGACTCTCCTTTTGTAAAGCAAAGCGAGCAGGAGATTGAGTTGATTGAACTCAATTCAGAATTCGTTCAAAAATTTGATCACGTATTGTATTGGTAAGGACAAAGGATAAATAAATGTCAGATCAAACCCTTTACCTGATCCAGCCAGATTATGCAGCGACGGCGTCAGTCCTTGATCAATTAGCACAGCTCCATGCTTCAGATGATCAGGTGGTCCTGATGGGAGAATCTGTGCTGTATCTGGACCATGCTTTCGTACAGCAACTGCCGCAAGTTTATATCCTAAGAAATGATGCAGAAATTCTGATCTCACCTTTATCGGAAAATGTTGCTTTACTCGACTACTCCGAATTTGCAGATCTATGTCTGAAATTTAGTCGTTGCATCTCAATGAAATAATCCATGAGTCAAATATGAATCTAGAACTGGACCAAGATGGTCATTTAGTCGATTACACCATCTGGAATGAAGACGTTGCCCAAGTACTGGCAGATACACTGGAACTTCAACTTACTCCTTGGCATTTTGAAGTGCTACAGGCAGTCCGTCAATTTTATCAGCAGTTTGGGCATTCTCCTGCAACCCGTCCGTTGATTAAGTTTTTGATGAAGACAGTCAACCCGGAAATTAACAATGCCTTATTACAGGAAAAGTTTAATACAGGTCTGGTGGCACGCCATTTAAGCCGACTGGCTGGTATCCCGAAACCGGCGAACTGCTTATAAGTTTTAATCTAAAAAATGAATGAAGAAGAAGTCCGTTTCTACGGGCTTTTTCTTATTAAGCTTATCTATGATCTGTATTCACAACTAAATAAAGCTTTAAACCGGAAGATTAAAAACTTTTCTGATCCAATGCATTTAAGGCTTGATCAAGCTGTGGAGAGATTTCAGGCAGAACTTTCTGCAAAAATTCTATTTGAGCTCTCGCCTCTTCCGGAGCAACGACCCGAGCATTCACCAGATTCTGCTGTTGTAACAGCAAATGATCTAGCTGGCGATAGTCTGGCTTTTCACCTTGACTTAAGCCATTCATCATTTGGGTAAAATCCAGATAAAGCTGGTCTCTCTGTTGTAATAAGACCTGCTGTTCAGAATCCACTTCCGAGTGTCTAGCCGTTCTTGCCGGTACAGCTGTTTTAGGATTTAAATTCGAAGTAATCAGTGACTTTGCTGGAAAAGTCATCTGATCATCAGGTTTCAGTATATTGAACTCTGCCTTATAGATATCCTTATGAACCTGATAAGCAATCCCAACCAGAATACCGGTCAATAACATTCCCGCCAGCAGATATAAAGTAAGTGTTTTGTTCCTCATATATGCCACCTACAATGCTTAGAGCAACGTTCATAACACATTGCTCTTTTTAAGCCATTATTTGCTACGGTGTAGACCAGTCTGCTGGGGCATAACCGATCCGGACACGCTGTGGATGATTGCCTACAGGTACACTGGTCACTTTATTGCCTGTCGCGAAATCAATTACGGTCACCACATCCGTTTCACTTTCTGAAATGATACAGCTACGGCCATCCGGACTTCGGGTAGCCCAGTATGGCTTACCTGCAGGAATCAATTTTCCGGCAGTCAGACTCTGACGGTCGACAATGGTGGCGTAATTATCCATCGTGCCCGCAACACAGAGCTTCTCACCATCAGCACTGATCGATAAACCATGATGGCGGGAATCATTCACCCATTTGGTACGATCTTTGGGAATGCTATCGCTACCTGGCAACTGCCCAATACGGGTCACTTTATTCTGGTTTAAGTCATACTCAATCAAACCATTAAAAAATGATACCTGAGCATAGAGTTTACTTTCATCCTTGCTAAAGACCATCGGCCGCACTGAATTAGATAAATCTTTTCGACCAAACGCATCCAATGCCGGTCTAAAGTCAATTTTCTTAAGCACCTGATGGGTATTGGCATCTGCAATGGTGATATAGCGTTTACCCTTGGTGAAATCCTGCCACTGCGCATCAAGAGAGGTTTCTACATTACCAATGGCCGAGTTCAGAATTTTTCTGCCATTATCAAAGTAGATATTTTCATGCGGTTTATCACCCGTCGCAAATCGACCAAGTTCCTTACCAGTATGAATATCCAGTACATGCACCACATTTCCGGAAGATGCGGAAACCGCGACACGCTGGCCATCTGGTGAAACTGCCATATGATCCGCGCGGAAGCCTTCAACTGGAGTACGCCAGTTAATTTTGCCTGTCTTGATGTTGATAGAGACCACATCGGCAAAACTTGGACGGGATGCGACCACTGACTGTCCATCTGGCGTGGAGTACATATCGTCGACCAGCTGATCATTACCTTCACCCGCAGTAGCTTGAATATAGGTATAGGCAATCAGTTTAATGGGATTGAGGTGAATCTCTTTCAGGCGCTCCTTACGATCAGGAATCATGTTGATCACACCAACCTTGCCAAAGTCACCTGAAGATCGAATCACTGTAACTGTTCCATCCCAGTTATTACCTACAAAGAAAACTTGCTGGGAATTGGGTGGCTGAGGCAAGGTAGATGAGTCTGCCTGTGCAGTTGAAAAGACTGAGAGCATGGCCATCGCGGACAAGCTCATACAGAACCGTGATAATCGTTTTTTCTGGATTTCCATGCGGTATTCTCCATATTTTCTATTTTATTGTTTTTATCTTTGTTCAATCCACAGTCAGGCCGTGGATCTCAATCATCCACTATACAATGAAGAAAAAACCATGCTGAATTTTCCGACAGAATTTTCCGACAGAATAGAAAGATAAGAATCCAGAAAAGTTGAAGCGTCCATTGATATGAACGCTTCTAAGTAAGATAGTTTTATTGAAAAATGCTTTGAACTTTAGACATCCAATACATCAACGAATTGAGCATCTAGAACCTTAGCTAGGTCCGCAGGTTTTAAACCAATATCCAGACCGCGTTTACCCCCACTGACATAGATTTTATTCAGCTGTTCTGCAGATGCATCAATGACAGTTTTCAGGCGTTTTTTCTGCCCAACCGGACTAATCCCACCGACAAGATAACCGGTTAGACGTTCTGCCTGTTTGGGATCAGCCATTTGTAGCTTTTTACAACCAAAGGCTGATGCTACTTTTTTCAGGTTTAACTGATGGTTGACTGGAAGAACTGCTACAAAATACTGCTTCTCATCTGTGACCAATAAGGTTTTAAATACTTCTTCTACTGCCAACCCTAACTTTTCTGCTGCTTCCAAACCAAAGCTTTTGGCATTGGCATCATGTTCATATTCGTGAATGCTATATTCAATTTTTTGAGATTTTAATAATTTGCATGCAGGTGTCATAACAGCTTCGATAGTATTTTGACGGGATCTTCATTATAGCTTATCAAGTCTGCTTGGGTTTTATTCTGTGATTCTGAATAGCTTATATAATCAATATGTGTTCAAAATACAATCAGATACCATTAGCTTTTAATCCAGAATATCTATTCATATTGCACTTTAACTGAACTTAACTATCCCATTTATCATTGTAATTCCGCATACCATCTTGTTCTTAAGCTTAAAAATTCATCATTTAAAAACATAGGCAACATTCAGATGAATAACAACGCCTATACATGAAGTGCCATTTTGCCAATGTTATTGAGTGAACATAAAGAATGACAAATAAAGGTAAGCTTTAGAAAATTGAGCACATTCGTCAATATTAGATGAGGCCAGTAAAAGATTAATGAAGAATCATAAGTTTTTAATTTTACTTTTACGGCCAGTATCATTTAGCCAATGTTCAGTAGCAATGAGCCTATCTCTTTTTGCAGAAAAATAATGTGTGACTTGCTTTACTAGCGACATAAAACCCATTTAATACTAAACTTCACTTCATACCATTTATCAAATAACTTTTTGATTTTTATTCCAAGTTTGATATTTTAGTTTACAGAATAATGAATAGAATAAACATTTGATTCATTCAAAAATCTAATGAAAATCCGGTCTTTTACCGATCACCACAATTTTTGATATGAGCAGAGACTTCGAGTAATAATTTTTATTTTTGACCAGCCATTGCCGAATAAACACTCAATTTAAAAGAATTATGAATAAACATTGAGGTCTAACTTACACAGCATAAATGTAACAATTCAGCCAATTCATCTAAAATATAAAAATGATGTAAAAGACGAAGATTTGGTAGTTTTGAACATTGCTAAATGCTTGCAAAGTTTTCATTATATGGCCACTGCGTGGTACATGCTTTTCTATGTCAATTCAAAGAAATTATAAAAATAATGTAGGAATTCATGCCATAATAGGCGAAGTTTGTAGACATCTTGCAAACCTATCCTGAAACTTTTTAACTGGAGCACCATAGATGACTTCGACCATTTTGGTTATTCATGGACCGAATTTAAATTTGCTAGGAAAGCGCGAACCCGAAGTTTATGGTTATTTAACTCTAGAAGATATTAATCAGCAGCTCACTGCTCAGGCTGAAAAAGCTACTTTACAACTTGACACTTTCCAGAGCAACTGGGAAGGCGCAATTGTTGACCGAATTCATCAAGCCCAACAAGACGGCGTGCAATATATCATTATTAATCCTGCTGCCCTGACACATACCTCAGTTGCAGTTCGTGATGCACTTCTTGGCGTGGCAATCCCGTTTATTGAAGTCCACCTGTCTAACGTCCATGCACGTGAGGCATTCCGACATCATTCATATCTATCCGATAAAGCTATTGGCGTGATCTGTGGTCTAGGTGCAAAAGGCTATGCTGCCGCACTCGACTATGTCATTGAAAAAATACAATCTTCTAAACAATCTTAATTAGGAATACTGTCTCATGGATATCCGTAAAATCAAGAAGCTCATCGATTTGATGATTGAATCTGACTTACAGGCGATTGAAGTTAAGGAAGGTGATCAGTCGATTGCTCTGACTCGTCGTAATCCAGTAGTTGCAGCAGCTGTTCCTGCAATGCCTGCACCTGCAGCTGACGTCCCTGCAGCTAAATCTCCTCGTGGTGCAGTTGAAAAATCTCCAATGGTTGGCGTGTTCTATGCGGCTCCAAGCCCAGGCGAAGCACCTTTTGTAAAAATTGGCCAAACTGTTTCTGCTGGCGAAACACTGGGTATCATTGAAGCAATGAAAATCATGAACCCGATTGAAGCAACTCAAAGCGGCGTGATTGAAGAAATTCTGGTGAAAAATGGTGAAGTGATTCAGTTTGGTCAGCCACTTTTCCGTTACCGCGCCTAATCACTTCGGGGATTCATAATGTTGCAAAAAGTTTTAATTGCAAACCGAGGTGAGATCGCCTTGCGCATCGCCCGAGCTTGCAAAACTTTAGGAATTAAAACAGTCGGTGTCTATTCAGACGCTGACAAAGACCTGATGCACTTACGCTTCTGTGACGAAGCCGTGTGTATTGGTCCTGGCGCAAGTAGCGACAGTTACCTGAATATTCCAGCCCTGATTACAGCTGCTGAAATCACCAGCGCAGATGCCATCCACCCTGGTTATGGCTTCCTGTCTGAAAATGCTGAATTTGCTGAAATCGTAGAAAGCTCTGGTTTTATCTTCATTGGTCCACGTCCAGAACATATTCGCCTGATGGGGAACAAGGTTTCTGCGATTATTGCCATGAAAAAAGCGGGTGTACCAACTGTACCTGGCTGTGATCATGCGGTGACGATTCACAATGCGCTTGCTGAAGCCAAAGAAATTGGTTTCCCGCTCATCGTGAAAGCGGCTTCCGGTGGTGGTGGTCGTGGTATGCGTATCGTAGAACGTGTGGATACCCTGCTTGAATCAGTACAAGCTGCGCAGCGTGATGCTGAAATGTGGTTTGGCGATGACACGGTTTATATGGAACGTTTCCTGCAAAAACCGCGTCACGTCGAAGTACAGGTTCTAGGCGATGGTAATGGTCATGCGATCCATTTATATGACCGTGACTGTTCTTTACAGCGTCGTCACCAGAAAGTACTTGAAGAAGCGCCAGCGCCTAACCTGCCAGAACAGGCTCGTGCTGACATTCTTGAGGCCTGTGTCAATGCTTGTAAATTGATGCAATATCGTGGTGCCGGTACATTCGAGTTCCTGTTTGAAGAAGGCGAATTCTTCTTTATCGAAATGAACACCCGTGTTCAGGTAGAACACCCTGTGACTGAAATGGTCACCGGTATCGACATCATTGAACAGCAGTTACGTATTGCGGCTGGTTTAGGTCTGGATATCCAGCAAGAAGATGTACGTGTTCAAGGTCATGCGATCGAATGCCGTATCAACGCTGAAGATCCATCGAACTTTATGCCATCTCCTGGCAAAATCGAGACTTTTTATGCGCCAGGTGGTGCAGGTATCCGTTTAGACTCTCATATCTATCCAGGTTACAGCATCCCGCCATATTATGATTCTATGATTGCCAAGCTAATTGCCCATGGTAAAGACCGTAAAACTGCAATAGCACGCATGAAGCAGGCCTTGGATGAAATGATTCTGACAGGTGTGAAAACCAATATTCCATTACACAAAGATCTGATTCTTCAGGATGAAAATTTCTGTGAACAGGCAATGGATATTCACTATCTGGAAAAACATTTGTTGAAGCAGCTTGAAGGTGCTGAAGACAAAGAAAAAGCTTGATCCAGTAATTGATCTAATAAAAAAACCGCTGAATTCAGCGGTTTTTTATATCTAGCCTTCAATCAAGGCAAAATGCGTCGAAGCACAGCAAAACATTGTTCTGCTTTTTCATTGGCACAGAAATTAATGGTATTTGAGTTCTGCCACTTCACAAAATACTGCGAAATCTCGCCTGACTGATCCACCTGATTACCGGAACAGTCTTTTTCATTATTGTCGTATTTAACCTGCATAATCAGCGCTGGAATCTGTGCAGCAGGATCTTGTGAAGGCTGATAGTCATACAGCCCTGTGGTCCATTCTGAACCGCTTTTAATCACTACGTTGTTATTGCCTTTAAAATTATAGTATTCAACACATTTCTTATTATCTGGAATTTCCATTCCCCATAGCCCGACAATTTCAGGACGGGTATTAATGGTAAAGGTATTCGGAACTTCGATAGGTTTCGCAATACTATTTGCAGTTTGATTATTGTTTTCTGTTGCCATTAGCCAAGATGAGCTCATGAGCAAGACAAGGCTAAGACAGGTTTTTTTCATATTCACAGGCTTCGTTTCAATCCTAATAATTAATTTTAACTTATCATATTTTTCGGGATCATATTCTGCTCTGCATCAGTTTAAATACCGAAATAAAACAAATTTTTATCATTATAGTTTAAAAACATGGATTTCCTTTTTTAATTTTTTTGTATATATTTCGTATACAAACGTATATTGATAACGTAAGTAAAAACAGATTATTCCAAGAATAAAGTTGTACTTTTGGGTAAAAAGCATTTCCCAAACAAAGTGATATTTCACAAATAAAAATTAGATACAGGACTTAGATTTGCGAATACCTCGAATCACAGACCAGAACTTGAATCCTGAAACATATGCCTACTTGGTCATTCTTTTCATTATTTTAGTGACTTGTTTGATTGGCATTATGACCAGAACACAGGATTACTTAGCCATACTCTGGCCTGCCAATGCTGCCTTACTGGCCATGTTTTTACGCTTCCCCCATTTAAACAATATGGGCGGGTGGCTAGGTGCTTTCTGTGCGTTCATGTTTGCCGATTTGGCAACAGGTAATAATCTATTACAAAGCCTGTTTCTAACACTTGCCAACCTGATTAGTACGATTGTATCGCTGTTTTTTATCCGATATTTCCAGATCAACTATAAGTACTACAATACTGGTTTCACTTTCGTGCATATGTTCGGCATCTGTGCATTCGCAGGATGCCTGGCCAGTGCAGTGTTTGCCGTTGCGACCTTACCCAATCTTCCCCATTCCTTTATGACCAAGGAAAATTTATGGATTGATTTCGGGCTGTGGTGGACAGGCGAAATGGTAAATTACATTATTGTCCTGCCGCTTTTTCTAGCCTTTCCTAGAACCAAAGATCTCAAGTATTTATTTAAAAACCGCAGAAAGAAGCAGAACTCTTTTAGTTATCTGCTGCCAGCAGGTACGGTAATCCTGTGTATTATCCTGAGTAATATTTTTGTCGGTCCAGGTGCCCTGCTTTATCCGTTGGCAGCTTTAATCTGGGCAGCACTGACCTATCGCATCTTTACGATTGCAATTATTAATGCCTTTGTAATCATTTTGATGTATTACAGCCTGACCCAGTTCTATGCCACTACACATGATACGTTGGCAGACTCGACCATTTATATCTCATTAAGGATCGGACTATTTATGCTGGCATTATCACCGCTGATCCTGTGTATCATCAGTCAGAACCGCAATGATCTGTTTAAACGGGTATTGTATTTGGCCAATCATGACAGTCTGACGCGTACCATGAACCGGCATTTTTTCTTTCAGAAAGGTGAATATTTACTGCAACATTCCAAGAGTGTGCAGTTTTCCCTGATTATGCTGGATATTGATCATTTCAAACGTTTAAACGATCATTTTGGCCATCATGTGGGCGATAAAGTACTGCAACACTTTGCTGAAATCATCCGTTCCAATTTACGTTCTCAGGATCTGTTTGCGCGTATTGGTGGTGAGGAATTTGTGATTTTGCTTTGGGATACCAAACCATCTAAGGCCCAGTTTATTGCCGAGCGTATTCGTGAACTGGTAGCTAAAACGCCAATGTATCAACCTGATGGATCACCGTTATCGATTACTGTGAGTCTCGGGATTACGCATCAACATGCCCCGCTTTCTCAGGATTTACAGCAACTGATCAATACCGCGGATCAGGCCTTATATCAAGCCAAACACTTGGGACGTAATCAGGTGGTGCTTGCATCCTGAACTGAAACCCTCTACAACCTTATAACAATATCAACGCTAGGGAATGCAGATGAAATTTGAAGAATACTTACAATACGATGGATTAGGACTGGCTGAACTGGTTAAAAATAAACAGGTGCATTCAAGTGAACTTTTATCAGTTGCCTTAGAACGCAGTGCAAATATTAATCCTGAAATCAATGCCATTATTATTCCCATGCATGAGCATGCCTTGCAGCGTACCCAGCAAAAACTGTCTGGCCCCTTTGCTGGAGTTCCATTTCTGGTCAAAGACCTGTTTCAGGAATATGCAGGTTATCCGACGTCTTATGGATGTCAGGGTTTAAAGCGTATCGGGTATATCGCTGAAACCAATGCCGAGATTGTTAATCGTTGGGAACAGGTAGGTATTGTGACCTTTGGCCGTACCAACACCCCTGAATTCGGAATTAAAGGCATTACAGAGCCAGATGCCTGGGGAAGCTGTAAAAACCCGTGGAATTTAAGACATAACAGTGGTGGCTCGTCAGGCGGCTCTGCTTCTGCTGTGGCAGCCGGCATTGTGCCAATTGCCGGTGCAGGTGATGGTGGTGGCTCAATTCGTATTCCGGCTTCCTACTGTGGTCTGTTTGGTTTAAAACCAAGCCGTGGACGTACGCCGTGGGGACCGCAAATGAGTGAGGCAATGCACGGTGCTGCCATTCAACATGTACTCACCAAAACTGTTCGGGATAGTGCGGCAATGCTGGATGCCACCCATGGTGAAGATCGCAGTTCACTGTTTACGATTCAACGTCCGCATACACATTATCTGGAAGTGATTCAGCAACCACCAAAAAAATTAAAAATCGCATTTAATACGCGTTCCAGCATTGATACGCCTGTTTCTCAAGATGCTATTAAAGCGGTAGAACAAACTGCCCGTTTACTGGAATCTTTAGGTCATGAAGTCGTTGAGGATCAACCGCAGATTGATGGCATGCAACTGGCTAAAGATTTTATTACGACGTGGTTTAGCCAGTTTTCTTATATGCTGGACGAAATCCAGAAAGGCTATCCATCCAGATCAGGCGATTTTGAACTGGATTCTCTGGCGCTAGCTGCTTTTGGTGCCAAAACGACGGCAATTGAATATATCCAAAATCTGACCAACTGGGGACAATATGTGACCCAGATGAATCATTTCTTTGATGATTATGATCTCTACCTGACACCAGCCACGGCCACTGTTGCACCCAAAAATGGCGAAGTCAAGACACCAAACTGGCAGAAGCCGATTCTTAAAGCTTTATTAAAAATGAATAAGGCACATTTATTGGCACAAGGTAAGCTGGTCGACCAGATTGTGAAAGAAAACCTAAAATGGGTGCCATTCACCCAGTTAGCCAATATTACCGGCCTTCCTGCAATGTCTGTACCGCTATACTGGAATGAAGATAACCTGCCTTTGGGCTCACAGTTTATTGCACCATTTGCCCGTGAAGATTTGCTGTTACAACTGGCCGCTCAATTAGAACAGGCTCAGCCCTGGTTTAATCAATATTCCAAAATCCGCATTTAATCATTCAATCGTATCTTAAACCTGCTTTTGCAATTCGACTTTGCTGGGTAAGCCAAATACCAGCAACAGGCCCAGCAAGGTCGACAGCGCAGCAGCAATAAAGATTGATGTTCCACCGACCTGATCCCAATAACGACCGGCTAGAATGCTGCCACTCGCCACGCCTAAGCCCCACATGGTGCTATACAGTGCCTGTCCACGGCCTTGCTGTCCAGCCGAGAAGTTCTGAAAAATAACCCGCATGGCAATCATATGGAATAAACCAAAACTCAGGGCATGAATGGTCTGGGCAAAAAACTGTGCCAGAAATGACGATGGAAATATGCCGACAGTCAACCATCTTAAACCAGTCATTAACAGGCATAGCATTGCCAGATGACGCCATGACCAGCGTGTCAGAAAGAATGTAGCGTAGGCAAACATAATGATTTCAGCAATGACTCCAACCGACCAAAGCAATCCGATCTGACTGGTACTGAATCCATTCTGGCTGAGATAGTTACTATAAAAACTATAAAACGGTGCATGCGAAAACAGCATGATCAATTCAATCAGGAAAAAACTGTATACCACTGGACGCTTGAAGATCGGCCATAAGGCTTCAAGTTTTTTCTGAGCTGTCGGTGCTGCTGTAGGTTCTTTGATGGTAAATGACCAGAGAAAAGCCAGAAATGAAATACAGAGCAATAAGATTGGTAGCATACTGATGCTGATAATTTCAAAAATTGCCCCTAAACCAAATACGCCAATAATAAATCCAATAGATCCCCACTTACGGACTTTGCCATAGAGCTCTGCCCTTTTCTCACCTAACCAGAATAAAGTCACGCCTTCAAACTGAGCCAAAATTGCATTTTGAAAGAAACTGAAAATCAGCATGAGCAAAGCAACTGACTGGAAGCTATTGGGAATGATAAAAATCATGAACCAGATACAGGCTTCCATCCAAGTAGCTATACGCACCAGCAACATGCGTTTCCCGGATTTGTCTGCAATCCATCCCCAAATAAATGGCGCAAAAAATCGGGTGACAATCGCAATCGAAGATAAAATCCCAATTTCCTGATAATTAAAGCCTTGATCCTCTAGATACAGACTCCAGAAAGGCATGAATGCGCCCACAATCGCATAATAAAAAAAGTAGAAAAAACTGAGTCTGTAATGAATAGCTAGAGATTGCATCAAACTAGATACTCTTTCATTTTTGATAACTTAAAATAAATATAAGTTGCACTTAGTTGCATTGAATGGGTCTCGGTTGAGTCTAGTTAATCTATAAGCTAATCATCTATAGATTCTTCAAAGCTCTTTAACTAATTTTAGAAAAGTTAGATTTTAACTTAATACATTACCTAAATTCTTAATTTATTCTTTTAGTTCAATCATGAGCTTATCAATCGTAATCATTTGATGGTTCTAAGAATTAAAATGACTGAGGTTCTGACATTTAGACAGCTTAACGTTACAAAATCTGAGCCTTATTTAGCTTGTACTTTGTCTATCATGGGGCTCACCAATAAGAAAAGAAAAACCCCTCAACATTTAGAATGTAAGAGGTTTAGTTTGCCGTAATACGTTCGGCTATGATTTTAACTTTGCTTTAAACTCAACCCATCCATTGACTTGGGTGATAGTTAGGTCGATAGCTGAGTATTGATAGTAGCGCTCCACCTCAACAAGAGTTTTAGCGCTCATCTCCTTTCGAGCCTCTTTGAATTCAAAATATGGGTTATTAAAATTAATAACATTAGAATTGATAACTGATATTAAGTAATCAGTTGTGTGAATACATTGTATGTGTGCTCATAACCAGCCCGTTAAGTCAAAATTCAAACCAATTATTAGCCTATTATTATTGAAAAATAAAATAGCACAGAATACTTAACTCATTGATAATAAAAAAATTTATCATTCTAAATTAAACTTTTTTCAAACAATCCCGGCATTCTTTCTTGCCGTCGCTAATCTCAGTCGCACCATGTAGGCAGAATAAGCAGAATAGTAATCGGAGCATACTTTTTTCCAGACAAAAAATAACCCGCTTAACCTGGGGAAGTTAAGCGGGTAGGCTTCTTTAACACGTCGTTATAGTTTTTAGCTAGTTCATCATTATTCATGGAGCACCTTTAAAGTAGCACTTATATAGTGCAGCAATAGTATAAGAAGCATTACTGAATGGTGGGTGCTGGTTGGCTTTGGGTTAAATTTGGTTATTTGTTAGACAGGAATTACACTATTTAATTATTTTTGTGTTCTGGTCGCCGTATAAAGTTTATCAGGCAACAAAAAAGCTCTTATTTCTATGGACTTTAAAAACTCGGAAAGAAATCGAATAAATATTTAATGAATGTGAACCTGTCATTAATATCGGGTACGTCAAATACCCATAAAGTTTTAGTTTGTGATCTATATTTAAATCTTACTGCTGATACCTTAGTTGTCACTGACGCATCTTCACCGAGATGTTCAGCAATTAACTTTAGATTTTCTGATAGAAATCGTGATTTATTTATTGTTCTAGATTTTGTGGGCTCGAAAGTCGCTAAAATTTCATCATATACCCAATTAAGAAAACTTAGATCTATCGCTTTATATTTATTCATAAGGTGCATCAATCTATTTAAAAGACTGTGAAGATTCTTTATAACATTTCATTTAATTAAATAAATATTATTTTTAAGAAATAAAAATGTATATACCTGTAAAAAAAACCCACTTATGATGGGCTTTCGTTTTATCTTTTAAACTTATCTATTCAGAAGCTTTAAGCTCATCAGACAATTTTTCTAAACTCTTTGCTCTTTCTTGTTCGCTAGAAAGATTATATAAATGGAAACACAGAAAGAATATAAATGCCAAAAATACTCCGCCTAAAATTACAACTCTTTTGTTTTTCAAAAGATTCAACTTAATTTAAGCATGAGCCTTAGTATGAACCCTTTTGTTTAATAAACCAACAAAAAAGCCCATCTTTCGATGAGCTTCTTCATAGTAACACTTCAAACGACGGGAGTGTCACAAGATGAACTTGCTGGACTGATCCGTATAGGCAGTTACCGCCAGAACCCTAATCTATCATACCTATTGATGTAAAAATAGCCTCTTCACAGAACTAGGTGCTACCCTCTTCTTTAATTATAGGTTAATGAAAATATCACTTAGCTATTCTAGTCAAAAAAAAACCACATCATTGGGGACGATGTGGGCAGAACTCTAAATTCAAAACGTGGAGATTTTTGAACATATGGTAAAATATAATGAAAATATTGTATGCAGTCAATCACACTTTGATATTAAGTCGATGATTAACAATCATATTGACCGATAAAATAGAAATAAGTCACTTATTCAAATTTCTAGTTAATCTCAGTCTCTTTGACCAGATCTATTACTTAGCTAAGCTATTCAAGCCAGATACCTAGTAAGAAATTAAGCCAAACTTTTCTTTAGGCAATAAAAAAGCCCACATTGCTGTGGGCTCTTCCCCTTTATCATTTTGCGCTGATTCAGGATTGTTGACGAAATGTACAACGGTCAAACAATAGCCAATTCATGACAAATATAAATATATATAGAAATTAAATATCTATCCATATATAAAAAGTCTAAATTGTGATCTTTGGAGTCAATAATTTCTAGTATGAACTTGATAAAGCTTTATTTTAGGTAACAAAAAAGCCCATCTTTCGATGAACTTCTGCAAAATAGCACCCAGCAATGAGTGTATTATCAGATCATCTTATCAATCTAATCCACATGACTGGTTGCCCGTATAAGTCTTCCTTATTACACTGATTAATCCAAAGACTTTTCAACACAATTATTTTTCTAAATTGTTGATTCCATCTCGGTGCATAATATTGATGACTATCATCCTGCTATTCACCTTGATCTCTAGTCCAAATCTTTAAGCTTTTAAACAAAATGAGTGATCTAAAAGTCAGCAAGACTTTCCTTCATCATGGAAAATAATAATACTGCGCAAACAGCAAACAAGAGCCCTATCAAAACAAATAAAGGATCCTGATAAATAAGACCTAAAACCATGAGAGAAACAGCAAGGATGACAAGGAAAATAATGCCGCATATTTTAAAGAGATACATATCCAGAACCTAAAGCAAAAACTATACTTTCAAGAAGCAATATTTGTTCCTTTTTTAAATAATTTTTATATTTATTATCTATATAAATTGATCAACATTCTATCTATTAGTACGAAGCTAGAATATGAAATACAGATCTATTCAGTAACCATATTTCGAACAAAATTCAGAAATCCAGACATTAAAAAGCCACTCTAAAAAGTGGCTCAATGATCAAATGTTTTTATTGATATTCAATTATAGCGGTCACTATTTTCAAATAAGAATTTTAATAAATATTCTTTCTTTACCCGAAATAATCACGACATGCATTCCTCCATGAAAGGTCAAAATATTCCTGATCGACCTGCCGTCTTTCAATCAGCACAATATTTTTATTCACTACAATAAACCTCCGATGCTTCATTTCATTCGTAGATTTATCTCTGAAACTAACCTCACCACATTCTCCCTCTTGTTGATGAAATTGAACCAGGTCTGAATTCGGTAAAGCATTCCTTACCATCTCCCTAAATTTTTTTAAATCCTCATCCTGTAGGATCTTAGAGTCAGCTTCTTGCTGTGTATTTGGTTGACTACACCCCAGAAGTATTAAAGCTACAAGAGGCAAGATAATTAGTTTTTTCATAAGCTGTCCTCCTGAGAAAGAGGATCACATTATTTTTAAAGTATGGCTATTATTAAAATGAATAGTTTTGTAAACCATTCAACTTTATCAATAAATTTAATCAGGAAAATTTAGAACAGATGAAAAGGTATAATAGCTAAAAAGAGCTTGCTGTTTCTCTGAAAATATCAAAGTTCTGAATATTATATAACCCGAATCATGGATAAGAAATTCAGTTGAAAAAAAAGATGGCTAAGTTGATAAGTGAGTTACCACACAAACTATTTAACCAGCCATCCTATGTTCGAGTTTACAACTTTATTCTGTACGATTGACGATTTTTTTCAGAAAAATGAAGCCATCTATTGGCAATATTTAAAACAAGAAAATCCGAAGGTCAGGCAGAGATCAGGGGTTCTTTGTTTATCTGAAATCATTTTTATCGCGGTCTGGTATAAGAACTCTCAACTTCATCATTTCAAAGCCTTTTATGGCATGATACAGCGCTTTTATTATAAGCTTTTCAAGGCCCTCCCATCCTATCAGCGGATGGTTCATTTAATCAATCAACATCAACTCGCACTTCAAGCATTGCATATTTCTCTAACTTCTAGCGCTCAAACAGCTTGTGCCTGGGTTGATTCTACAACTTTACCCGTATGTAAGAATCAGCGTATCCAACGTCATAAATCTTTAAAAAAGATTGCCACACGAGCTAAAAGCTCAATGGGGTGGTTCTATGGATGTAAATTACATGTATTAGTAGATGCTCAGGGTCAATTTATTCAGACCCAACTGTCAAATGGCCATACTTCAGATATAAAAATTCTGCCGAAGCTAGCTCAAGGCTACATCGGTAAAATCTTTGGTGATCGTGGCTACATCAGTGAAACTTTAAAAGAAAAATTGGTAAAGCAGGATATTGAATTAATTACCTATCATCGCAAGAATATGCGACCAGTGAAGCTATCATCAGAAGATGAAATGATGCTAAGACAACGCAATAAAATAGAGACCATCTTTAGCTTACTGAAGCAACAATATAACTTGGTAAGCAGTCGCCATCGTTCCATTTCAGGTTATTTGGCTGGGATTTATGCATCCTTGTGTGCTTATCAAATCTGTCATCACAATAAGCCTCAATTTACAACGATGTAAAACTAGGCTTATCCATGATTGGGGTTTATATAAGACTTGTCAGAGATGACTCTACTGAAAGAATGGGAGACCTCACAACCTTTTCTTGCTAGTTGTGAGGCCCTTTAAAGGCATTATTCAACAGGGTTTGCTGCTTGACTGTCTACCTGTTCATTCTGAGGAGTAGGATTGTTTGAACCGTCCTTTTTGTATTTCATTTTCTTATAACAATAACCTGCAAGTACACCTGCACCAATTAACGTTAACAACTTCATCTTTCACCTCATGCTCATAAATGCAAGCCTATATAACTAACATCTATATTTGTAGCTTTCCAAAGCCATTTAGAGTGTTTTTTTAAATAAAAAGTTAAATTATGTATATCTGTATAGATTAGACCTCTTTCATAAATCATTTTTTGCTCAGTTCCAAGTTGTAGATTCCAGCGATTAAATTGAATCTCAAACCAAGCCTTTTACCTCTATTTCGATAACGCTCAGCAAGAATTTTGAAGGTTTTCAGGCTGCCAAATACATGCTCAATTCCGATTCTTCTTTTATTGATTTCTTGATTATAGATTTTCAATTCAGGATCCAATTTACAGTGTCTTTTGGCTTTTAATGGCAACAGGCTATTCGGATACAACACATAAATCCCCTGATAGCCTTTATCTGCAAGGATAAAAGCCCCAAAAGGAATCTGGTTTAAATTGCGTTTGAACAACTCGAAATCATGCACTGCACCGCGACTGGTACATAAACTCAGGATTTTTTGAGTTTGATAATGAATGATGGCCTGTACTTTAAAGGTATGGGTCTTTTTCTTGCCGCTATAGCTTTTCTTCTGTTTTTTTAGGCCTTTGGATTGGAATTTCCGTGGCATCCACGATTACAACATTCCAGTCGATGCCTTCGCCCTCGGGTAAATCTTTGGGTAAATTAAACAGATTGGACCGAATCAGGCAGTCTTCAACATGACGGACAATTCTTGAGGCTGTGGGCTCTGAAACCCCGTAACTCGTCGCAACGTGAAATAAGGTTCGGTATTCCCGCCAATAGCTCAGACAGAGCAGAACCTGATCCTCCAGGCTTAACTTGGGCGGTCTGCCTTTGGCAGAGACATGCTTCTGCAATTGCTCAACCATCAAATAAAAAGTTGACCATGAGATGCCTGTGTATCGCTTGAACTGAGGATCAGAAAGCTTGTTTGAATCGATGTATTTCATCCGCAGATTATGCACGAATGCTAAGAAATCCGGAGTGCAAATATTAACCAAAAAGAAGATCGTTTTTTGATTTATGAAAGATATCTAGTGAAAATATAAAACCAAGAATCAGGAGATACATAATGAACGAAGCATACATCTACTGCGATAGAAAAATTATCAAGTGTTCTATTTGTGAAGCACAGGATGACTATAGCTTTAATGATACTCAGCAATTTTCTATTATTGCTGCTGCAGAAGGCAAGCAAACTCATGGGCGCTACTCTATTGAAAGTATCAAGTGCAAGAACTGCAATAAAGTGGCAAAAAACAGTCAGGATCCCTATTTTTATTATTAAGTTGAATTAAAAGTAAAAACCTACTTTGAAATAGAGTATCTAATAAAGAATGATAATCAAACAAATATGATCATTATTATTGGTCTAAAGGGCCTTCAAAGAATTTCAGATCATAAGTTAAAACTAACTTTAGCGGTATATCAAGGAGATACTCAATGCCTGACTTTATAAGAGCTGTAGGCTTGGGCCTACTTTACCTCCCGCTGATGACCATCAATATCTTTAACACTATATATGCTGATACCTCGCCTATAACCCCTGAATCTCCCAAAGCTATCACATATTCCAATATAGATCGTGGTTTAAATGAAAGCCTTTATCCTGATGAAGAAATCACAGCTAAAAAGATCGCAGACATTATTGAGAAATCTATTCGGAAAGAGTATTCGACCGGTATCGCGCTACGTGATGCACACCCTAAGGCACACGGTTGTGTACGCGCAGAGTTCAAGATAGCTGAAGCACTTCCCAAAGAGTTGGCACAAGGTATTTTTCTTCCCGGAAAAACCTATCAAGCCTGGATACTTTTTTCTAATGGATCTAGTAATGCTCAACAAGCAGATATTAAAAAAGATGCCCGTGGCATGGCAATAAAGCTTTTGGCAGTACCGGGAGAAAGACTTTTAAATCATGATGAAATGTCTACTCAAGATTTCATCATGATTAATCATCCGGTTTTTTTTGTGAATGATCCAGCTCGTTATATGGCATTTATGCAGGATATAAATAGTGAAAGCTTTCTCAAAAAATTGCATACCCCTTTTGCATTAGGGGCTAAAGGAACCTGGATTGCCTTAAATACGAGAAATACAATATCTAATCCTCTGCAAACCCGATATTGGTCCATGGTGCCCTATCAATTAGGAACAGGCAGTGGTCGTCAAGCTGTAAAGTATTCAGCCCAAGCATGTTCAAGAGGAACAGATCCTATACCCTATAATCCCCACAATAATTTTCTAAGAGAAAATCTACGGAATCAATTGCAAAAAAGTAAGGCATGCATGGAGTTTTTAGTACAACCCCGAACATCAAACAGCATGTCGGTCGAAGATTCGATGACCGAATGCCCAGAAAACCAGGCACCTTTTTACAAGCTAGCGACTATTCATATTCTTCAACAGGTTTTTGATACACCTGAACAAAACGAATTTTGTGAAAACCTCTCCTTTACGCCATGGCATACAGTACCGGAACACAAACCTCTGGGAGGAGTAAACCGGATGCGAAAGGTGATTTATGAGCGTATCAGTCAGCTTAGACATGAGATGAATGCTACTAAAAGATTAGAACCACACTGAGAACTAAATATATATGAATTATTAATTAAATTATAACTTAAACTAAAATTAGAGCGATTATTGTATCATTTATTTAATTTAGCTTAATAATTTTAGTTTACAAAGTTTGTTAATAGTTAATTTAGAAACATGGCTAAGACTGCTACATTATAAATGAAATTATAAAAATTGAAATGGTATCTGTGATGAAAACAAAAAGTCCTCTCCTGAAAATTATAGTGGGCTGTGCGGGCTTAGGCTCTGCTTATTTGC
The DNA here is from genome assembly GCF_013418535.1 of Acinetobacter sp. YH12137. Lineage (NCBI taxonomy): Bacteria > Pseudomonadati > Pseudomonadota > Gammaproteobacteria > Moraxellales > Moraxellaceae > Acinetobacter > Acinetobacter sp. YH12137. The sequence continues at coordinate 97,393 of NZ_VPBW01000010.1, forward strand.
TCGCCTCTCCTGCTATTTCCCGGAAATGCAAGAATCAGGATTCCCAGAAATGCAATCATCATAATTGTGATATTGCTGCAAAGACCCCCGGAACTCTACTCGCTATCGAAGAACAAAGTACTGATTTATTTCCCCATGCCGCCCAACGATTTTTAATTACCTATCGCAGCCGTGGTATACATTCAGAACCCATTGTTGTCTCCGGATTTGTTTTATTGCCACAAGGCAAACCACCTAGAGGTGGCTGGCCCGTTTTAGCCTGGGCACATGGCACCACCGGAGTGGCAGATACCTGTGCCCCTTCTGGTGATTATGTCGGTGGACCCGTGCATGCCTATCAAGAGCTGGCTTCCAAACCACTTGATGCCTGGCTTGCCCAAGGCTATGCAGTAGTTGCCACCGATTATCAGGGCTTAGGTACACCCGGCAAACACCCCTACATGAATGCACAGAGCCAACTGCATACTGTGGTTGACTCTGTAAGAGCACTTCATTTTTTAAAGCCTTATCATTTTAACAGGAAATGGTATGTCATGGGTCACAGTCAGGGAGGCGCTGCTGCCCTAATGGTAGCTGCACATGGGCAAAAAGATGCACCTGAGTTAAAGTTACGTGGAGCACTGGTCGTCGCCCCAGGAGGATATCAATATGAGGGAATTGCTCAATACGCAGCCTCGCATCCTCAAATCGAAAAAAGTGTGGTTGCATTTCTTCCTATCGTTCTTTTAGGTGCTGAAGCCGCGGATCCTAGCCTCAATATTATGAATTTATTGAGTCCTGAAATGGCCCAGATTGTCAATTATGCGCGTAATCATGGCTTATCGGAATTACAAGCTGATGTGAAAGAAGCACCTCAAACAGTTTTCAAAACTGATGCAGATCTTAATCCCTTAATAGAATATTCAAAAAAACAATCCATCGAAAATATGATACCTACTGTCCCTGTAATGATAGTTCAGGGTAATAAAGACCAGATTGTAGATTATCAAGGTACTCATGCCTATTATCAGCTAATGTGTACCAAACAAAAGCCGATTGCATTTAAAACTGTTGAAGGTGCAGATCATCATGGCTCTTTAAGACAAAGTCAATTTATGGTCGAAGACTTTATCAACTCAGTTGAACAAGGAAAATTTATGAGTACTTGTGAGACAAATTAATGTTCATATTTTTGTCGATTAGATATTTATGATCATGGTAAGTCTATGAAATATGCAGTCTGTTACTAGACTGCATAGCATTAAAAGTTTAGCTCTTATGACCTTAGTATGTCCTTAACACGCTTATCGCAGTTAAGCAGTAACGAATATCGAAACGTAATATTTCATTTATTTGAGATTAATCCGGGCCTGCTACAGGCCAACTAACTTTAATTAATCCAAATTTTATTCCTTCGCAAACGTGTAGCTAAAGCAAGTATTAGAGCTTTTGCTGAAACTCATAATTTTGATTTTTGAGTTCCCCATTTTGATTCCTTAATTCTTTAGCAAACAACAATGAGAATGAAAGAGGTTCTTTATGTGCTCGAACTATGAATTCCCTTCAAAAAAACGTCTTTCCTTACTAGATATTCATGAAGAACAACTGGAACTCGGAATAAAAATACATGTTTATCCATTAGCACCCGCCCCAATCATTATGCGTGGTGCGGACAAGTTTGAGCTGGATATTGCACGTTTCGGACTAGTTCCATCTTGGGCAAAAGAGTTGAAATATGGCAGACATACCTACAATGCCCGGAGTGAAACAGTGGCATCCAAACCAAGTTTTCGACATGCCTGGAAAAATAACCAGTTTACTTTAGTCCCAGTCGATACATTCTTTGAGCCTAAATATATAGACGATAAACCACACTGGTTTGGTATTTCACGTGAAGATGGTCATCCTTTCACGGTTGCAGCAATTTATGAGGATGCATTGATTGAAGGTGAGAAAATCAGATCCTTTTCGATGCTTACCATAAATTCGGATCAGCACCCATTTATGAAACGGTTTCACAAGCCGAATGATGAAAAACGTTCGATTATTGTGATTCCTGAAGAATTACGACACGACTGGCTCAACTGCGACCATGAACAAGCTCATAATTTTTTCTTTGAAATGAAAGATGAATTTATAGCAAGGCCTAAAGAGCAAGGTTTGTGGACCAACTGAAAAGCCCTAAACCAAGCTAGGGCTTTATTCATATAAAATACTTATTTCTGCTCCCTCAGCGGATGCTCTGGCTCGGCATTAGGCTTTTTCTTAGGCTTTACGCCCTTATAGGTTGCTTGATTGCCTTTATCATCATTAGATTCTTTTTGCGGATTATCTTCTTGCTCTGTTTGGTGTTCTGCATGAGTTGTCATATATATTCCCTTTCCTCTAGATGCTTAGAAAATTATTAGGACATATAAGGTTAAACATCAATAATATTTATGTTTTCCATACATTTTAATAAACATACATTCTTCTAATCAGAGCTTATATAGACTTCTGGTTCGAATCTAAATCTATTTGGCTGTGCAACCTGCTTTCAGGAAACACAGCTCATCGATCTTAAAATTTGGTTTCTTATTACTTAAAAGAAAGTATCTGCAGAAACATTAAAACGTTCAGACAAAGCTTTAATATGACGGATATTGAGCTGACGTTTACCATTCAGGATTTCAGAAATGACCGACTGGGTAGCTATGTCAGATAGATCTGATTGGCTGAGACCATGCTGTTCCATCAGGAAAGCCAGTGCAGTACGACCATCGCCTTCTGGCATCGGCAAATGCTCATGTTCATAAGCTGAGACTAAATCACCCAGTTGAAGAATCAGCCCCATTAAGGGATGCGACTCATCATCACCTACAATATCCAGAAGTTCATCTAAAGCTTCAGTGAGCGTATTAAAGTCTTCTTCAGTTTCTGGCTTGCTGAGCAAAGGTGCAACATAACGCCAGTGATCAACGGCCTGTTTAATCATTGCATTCATATTAAGCCTCCTTCCAATGACCTTTGTCATATTCCTGATGGGATAAGACATGGCGAATATAGACACGTTTTGCTTGATACATCACAACTGCGATCAACCTGATCTTGTTGCCACCAATATCAAAGACATGAAATTTCCCGACTTTATCGACTGCGGGAAATAATCGCTTCATGTCGGCAAAATCCTTAGGATCATTGGCCTTGATAATTCGATACCAACCATCCAATGCAGTTTCAGCGTGTGGCCACTTTTGCATTGCTTCCAGAATCCGAGCGTGAGTGATCACATGCATAATTATTTATCGCATTTTGCTATATTCAGAGTATAACCTAAATATCGCATATTGCAATAACGCTTAAAGGATGAATTTAGTTGAGATGAGTATTGTTATGGTCAAATCACAAGTTAAAATTAAATAAACCCTTATTTTTAGTAATTTTATTAATTAACTATCAATAACTTATAAAAATATCGCTTTGATATATTAGTTCTATTTTCAAATATCAAATATCAATAATAAAAAATGAAAACCCCGTCGATCTATATCAAACGGGGGTTCAACATCCATCTATACCGCGAAGGTCTAGAGAGTTAATTTAAATCTTTCAAGCAATCACGACACTTTTTGACTTCAAAATCATCGACTGTGTAATCAATTTCAGTCGCACCATGAAGACCAAATAAACAACATATAAATTGGAACATGTGTTTCTCCTGACTGTGAACAGCTCGATCATGGATCGAGCTTAGTTGCTTTAAAGATAATGGCTTACAGCTCCACGATTTATTTACCTTGAAACGATTGAATCACTCACCTGTACTGCGATCGCACAGGCAAGCTATAGCCTCTAAATTTGTACACTCTCTTCATGTTTTGGCGCTTGGTCTTTGGTACCCTGATCCTTGCTCATCATCCGGCACATTTTTTCTTTGCAAGATTTAAAGCAACATCCCACCATGACACCCATACCAAATGCACAGATACATCTCATCATAGCTCTACCCTGTCTTTTCATGAAAAGAGATATATAAATAACATCTATTCATGTTTCACACTTGAACGTATTTTCAGGTTTTATGTTGTATATGAAAACTTATGTGAAGGATAAATATCGGAGAATCATCTGTTTTAGACATATTTATGATCTAAAAAATGGGCCCTGTTTAACTGTCTAGATTAAACAAGGCTTTTTAACTTGCTGATTTTAAATTATTTTATCTGAGTTGTTATAGTGGTGATAAAGTACCACTTGTCATGCATCTAATATGTATATGAAATATAGAGGCTATTTTACCAAATGTTGAATATAGGTTATGTTTTATATTTTATTGGCTATTTTTCATCAACTTAGATGCAATTAAATACAAAAAACTTTGATTCATTCAGTTTTCATTCAATCAAGTGAGTCATAAAAGCAGAGATGCAACTTATACATATTGGTAGATATTTTATTTATTTTATCAAAGTCCTTTTAATTTTCTATTTTCTCAGCTGTCAATGAGTTTAAAGGCAGGTGCTCTTTCACTCATTTCTCTTTATAATTTTTCCAACGACTGATAACAATATATTGTTGCCATGAAAATATCATTATTCATAATTGCCCTATTGGCATTGGCCATCACAGGCTGCCAAAAACAACAGGCAGATGTATCAGCTGAACCTGATCCGGCAGTGAAAGCTCAGTTTGAACAATCCGATGCCCGATTGAGTGCTTATTTAGATAAATTAGATTCTTCTACTATTAGCCTTGAGGAAAGAACACATATTTTATGTGAGGATTATCCTAAAGAATATAAAACTTATTATATGCCGGCCCTAATAAAACTAATGCCACAAGAATATGAGGAGCAGGAATTACTGAAAGATCTGAAAAATGCGCTCGACTTTTATAAAGTAAAATCCAATATTCAATGCTGATTTATTCTGAACAATAAAAAAACCGCCTTAAAGAAGGCGGTTTTTTGTAGAGATTACACAGCTTAGATATGAACGCTGCAGCTTTGACTAATCTTATTGATTACGCAAATTTTGCTGCTGGTTATCTTGTTGTGGCTGTTGCTGTTGTTGCTGATTGCGTTGCTGGTCCTGTTGGCCCTGCGGCTGTTGTTGCTGCTGGTTCGGCTGTTGCTGATTTTGATTCTGGTTTTGCTGACGTTGTTGGTCTTGCTGTTGTTGTTGGTTCTGTTGGTCTTGCTGATTTTGCTGTTGATTATTAGCCATGGTGTAACTCCTTACTATTTGCTTTAAATCGCCGATGATTAGGATTCGACTTAATATTTACTCTACCTATTTTTAAAAATTCGCCAAGTTATTACCTGTTACATATTAATTCAATGTAAAAAAAGGTAAGTTAAGTAATTGAAGTCTGGATTTATAAGAAACATAAATTACTTTTAATAATAGAATGAACACATATTGAAAGCTTTCTATCTTTTATAAATTTTATTTTTCAATTAAAGTCATAACTTAATCAAAAAATTGTATATAAACTTAAATTTAAAATAAAATTTAGAAATACATTTTGCTACTTATATAAAATATGATTATATTTATAAGATATTGAATTTTATTAATTATTTAAAATTATAATTTCTTATACATGGCAGAGTAAAACTTGAAGTGCGACATAAACCACCTAATTAATTTAAAGGGTTTATGGAGTATATAAAATTGTCATACCATCATCTTAACTTTGAAGATCGTACTGCATTAATGCTTGAGTCAAGAA
>NZ_VPBW01000011.1:0-85011 GCF_013418535.1 Acinetobacter sp. YH12137
TTCTTCATAATCTCTTAATGATCTTCTTACTACTTCGTCAGTAGCAAGCTAGGTCGGCTATATTACTCTCTATCTCTAGAAAGTCAACCAGTAATGAAAATTATTTTTAAACTTTCTTTCTAAAACCTAACTCAACTATTTCATGCTAAGTTACTGTTTTATCAGAAGTTTTAATCTTCATCACCGCCGATGGATGTGCATTCTACAGTATTTCAGGGGGCTTGCAACACCTTTTTCAAATAAATCTTACCGCATGTCTAATTTTTAGCCTTTTATGAAGTTTTTATTCATTTATTATACAATTTTGCTTAAATTACGCCTATTCCTAGTAATACAGTTTATTATTCCGGGTTAAACAACGCCACTATACTCAGAACAAGGCTTTGGGGTTTCCTTATGCATCGCTCTATTTATTTATCTTTATGCTTATTTTCTTTGGCCTCTAGCCCATTAATTTTTGCTGAAGACACTACTCAGGCTGAACAGACTGAAATAGAAACTGAATCTTCTACTACTGCTACGGTTCCACTCAGAGAAAAAATATCTTCTAAAGTGAGTCACCTGCAAACCCAGCTAAAAGTCGATGCTAGTGCTGCACAGGCTGAAGAAGTTAAAGATCCTTTCCAGGGCTGGAATAGAAAGGTGTATCAATTTAATGATGCAATCGATCAGGCAGTTGTTCGCCCCATTGCGGTTCAGTATCAGGAAAAGGTTCCTCAAGATGTGCGTGGCAGCTATACCCAGTTCCGTAGCAATTTAGGTGAACCATGGAATGCGGTAAACCAGTTGATTCAGGGCCGTCCTGCTCGTGCCGCAAAATCTTTGGGCCGTTTTACCATTAATACCTTAACTACTTTAGGTCTGGCAGACCCAGCCCGTCGTCTGGGACTGGATCATGAAGATGAAAAGTTCGGGATTACGCTAGGTTATTACGGTGTACCTTCCGGTCCTTATGTGATGTTACCGTTCCTGGGCCCAAGTTCTGTGCGTGATACTTTCGGTATGGCAGTCGATAGCCAGACCCGTCCACAGAAATATATTCTTGAAGATGATGAAGGCTTGTATTGGGGTGATCAATTCTGGCGTGCAATTGATAATCGTGCAGAATTACTTGATATTGAAGGTGTGTTAACAGGTGATCGTTATGCACAAATTCGCGATATTTATTTGCAACGTACCAATTATATGATCGCCCAGAAAAAAGGTCTGGAACAGGAATCTTTATTCCTTGAAGATGACTTCGATGATGAAAATCTTGAAGATGAATCTTTCGATGAAAATGAGACTGAATCTTCTAGTGATGACCTTTGAAACCTAAGCTCAATGATGATTTGCTAGCGAAAACCGTTCGCTAGCAATCATTTGCTTGTTATAGTACATCTTATAACTCATCCCAAGATCGAACTACCTGTCTATGTATTTCATTCAACCTACCCGTGATATTCCTTATTTAGATCAAGTGCTTGAGAAGCTTCCGCACGTTCAAGTAATCAAGCTGGAAGATCACGAGTTGTACGATGCGACGATTATTGCCATTGCAGATGTACATGATTATCTGAAATATAAGTGGAACCTTCCGACTGTCGTATTAGCGCTGGAAAATGAAGGAACAGCCTTGGCACAAGCTTGGGAACAAGGCGCTTTGGCAGGCTGGATCTGGAATAAACTGCCTGAACAACCCGATATCGCATTACAAAAAATTGATGCGCAATATAAGCGTAATCAGGATAGTCGTGACCTTCCTTCTGCGGCAGAGCTACAAAAACGTTTGCTACCGAATGAAATTGAATTAACCAATTATGCGGTTGAAACCTATTTTCAACCTTCTGCCTATCTATCTGGCGATTGGTACGATTACTGGAAAATCAGCGATAAAGAAGTCATTTTCTATCTTGCGGATGTTTCTGGTCATGGCGTTACCAGCAGTTTATTAACGTCCTGGATGGCGGCTTTTCATGGACGTTCGAAAACACCTCGTGAGCTAATCAAGAAGCTGAACGGGATGCTGGTTCAGGAAAATATTGAAAAACATATCACCATGATAGCCGGAATTCTAAACCTAGAAAGTCATGTCTTGAAATGGTCCAGTGCTGGCCACTACCCTCCTCCGATTATCTTTGAACCGAATCAGGAACCTAAAATCCTGTCATCCAGCAGCTTTCCTCTTGGCCTCACTGAAGACCTTGAGGTAGAAGAAAATGAATATATTCTCAGCCGCAATGCACGATTTATTATCTGTTCAGATGGAGCATTGGAGCCGTTTAACGGCGGTCTGAATGAACAATTTTCCCAATTATTGCATCACTTACAGAACGAATCCTTCGAAGCACCCGAACATGTTGCCGACGATATTGCCATTCTCAGCTTTATAAGAGTGAAATAGCAGTATAATCACAAGCTTTATAAGCACTTAATTTGATTGCGACTTTCAGCTACTTGAGTATCCGTAGACCCTATGGGATAATTTAATATCCTTCTCTGCAAATGGCATTTATATGTCAACAGGTCATGTTGAATATGCAAGCTTGAATGGAACGCATATTTTTAAGCTTATCGGCGAAGTGCGGGCCCAATCTTGTATTAGTCTAGACAAATTACTGAACAAACTTGAGCAGCAGGACAACGTTGTTGGCGCAATTGTTGATCTGACTGAAACCAGCTTTATTGACAGCACTGTACTGGGTGTCCTAGCAAAATTAGGACTTAAACTTAAGCAGCTCCATAAGATCCAGGCGGTGATGTTGTCGACTAACTCTGATATCACGACTCTGGCCAATAGTATGGGCTTGGGGCAGGTCTTTGTCATTTTGGATTACTGCGGTGATTCAAATGTATGTACGCGTAAACTGATGGAAGAACATGTGACGCATCAAGCAATGCTGAAAACTGTTCTAGATGCACACAAGACTTTAATGCGGTTAAATCAGAGCAACCAGAATATGTTTGAGCCCTTGGTCAAACAGTTGCAAAAAGAACAAGATAATCTAGATCAAGTATCTGAACAAAAGGTATGAACACACAATAAGGAATCCCTATGACTTTACTTTCTGTTGCACAGATGAATTCCCAAAATGAAATTGAGCAAAATTTCATGACCATCGAATCATTAATTCAACAAAGTAAAGCAAAAGGTGCTGAGCTTATTGTCTTTCCTGAAAATTTCGTCTGTTTTGCTGCTGGTAAGCAGCGCGAAACTGCAGCTCAATTCGAGAGCATTCAACAACGTCTGGAACAACTAGCGCATCAATATCAGATCTGGATTATCGCAGGGACATTACCCTGTCCTTATCGTCCTGATGGTTCGATTATTGAAGATGGCCGAGTTCGTACCGTTAGCTTGTGTATTAGCCCAGAAAAAACTGAAGCCCGCTATGACAAGATTCACCTCTTTGATGTACAGGTCGGTGATGCTGTTGGTGGCTATCAGGAATCCCAATTTTTTGAACCAGGTACCGATGTTGTTGTTGCGAAAACACCTTTTGGCAATATCGGTATGATGGTCTGCTATGACCTGCGTTTTCCTGAACTTGCGCTTCATTTACGTGCCCAAGGCGCGAATATTTTAACTGCGCCATCTGCCTTTACTTACACCACTGGCCAAATGCACTGGCAATTATTATTGCAAGCACGTGCTATGGATACCCAATGCACAGTTCTCGGTGCTGCTCAACAGGGTTGGCATGGTGAAAAACGTCAAACTTGGGGACATGCCGCTGCCACAAACAGCCGTGGTCAACTTCTCGATATGGTGCATGCGGAAGGCGCACAGATTATTACGGTTGATTTTGATTTGACTGGGCAGGCCAAAGTGCGTGAGTCTATGCCACTCATGCAGCATCGCAAGCTACTAAAGTTCTCTTAAGTCAGACTTTTTACCGCATTCTCATTCGCTTGCATAAATTAACAAAATCCCTGCTTATTCTTCCCTAGAAATTATGGAGCATAGAAGTTCCATAAAAGAACAAGCAGGAAATACTCTCATGTCATTAGAAAAAGCAGTATATACCGCACGTGCCAAAGCTACAGGCGGTCGAGATGGCCGTGCAACCTCTGACGATCAGATTCTGGATGTGAAACTGGCAGTGCCCAAGGAAATGGGTGGCCCAGGTGGCGGGACCAATCCTGAACAATTGTTCGCTGCAGGTTATTCAGCCTGTTTTTTAGGTGCCATGAAGTTTGTTGCCAACCGGGATAAAATCAATATTAGCAAAGATGCCTATATTGAAGGTGAAGTTGGCATTGGTCCGATTCCTACCGGTTTTGGCATTGAAGTGACTTTAAATATTCATTTAGAAGGAATGGAACAGGACGAAGCTCAAAAGCTGGTCGATGCCGCACACATCGTTTGTCCTTATTCAAATGCAACCCGAAACAATATTGATGTTACTTTGAATGTCATCACCTAAGTCTACATAAGCATTCCACTCTCTATCCTGAAAAATCAGAAGTCATTTCAGGATAGAGCTGATTATTCTTATAGAATTTTGATCAAAATTACTGTGTGCTATTTCATAGAAAAATAATCATTTGAGATATTTACTTAAGAAAACTGCGCCTTCCTATCACAACGAATAAAAATTTACTCTGCCGCCTCATTGGTCACACGCAAAACTTCTTCAATAGTCGTTTTACCAGCCAGCACTTTACGTAAACCATCATCACGAATTGAACCAGATTGCTGACGTGCATAGGTTTCCAGCTCATATTCAGCCACATTACCATGAATCAGACGGCGCATATGCTCATCAACCGGTACAATTTCATAAATGGCGGTACGTCCACTAAAGCCGGTATTACCACACCGTTCACAACCGTGCGGTTGAGGTAATCTTAAATCCTGTGGATGCTCAATATGTTCAAACAGATTCTGTTCAAATGCATCTGCATCTTTCCAGGTTGCACAATGTGGGCATAAAGTCCGTACCAGACGCTGAGCAACTACCCCAATTAAGGAGCTCGATAGCAAGAATGGTTCAATTCCCATGTCTTTCAGACGGGTCACTGCACCAATCGCAGTATTGGTATGCAGCGTTGATAATACCAGGTGACCTGTCAGTGAGGCCTGAACTGCAATTTCTGCGGTTTCCAGATCACGAATCTCACCGACCATCACCACATCCGGATCCTGACGCAACATGGCTTTTAAAGCACGAGCAAAGGTCATGTCGACTTTGGTATTTACCTGAGTCTGACCAATCCCTTCTAACTGATATTCCACCGGATCTTCAGCCGTCAGGATATTTTTGGAACCATCATTTAGATCAGAAAGTGCTGCATATAAGGTAGTGGTCTTACCCGAACCGGTAGGTCCAGTCACCAGAATAATGCCATGAGGACGATGCACCAGGGTCTTGAGTCGATCATAATCGTTATTCATCAAGCCCAGATGAGTCATATTTAGACGGCCAGCCTGTTTGTCTAGCAATCGCATCACCACCCGCTCCCCATAAGAGGATGGCAAGGTTGAAACACGGACATCGACTTCACGCCCTGCCAGACGCAAGGAAATACGTCCATCCTGAGGAATACGTTTTTCTGCAATGTCCAGCTTGGCCATGACCTTGATCCGTGATACCAGTAATGGCGCCAGCTCACGACGTGGCTGCACAATTTCACGCAACTGCCCATCGACACGCAAGCGTACGGAAAGTCGTTTTTCGAAAGATTCCACATGGATATCTGAGGCGCCAACACGGATCGCTTCCGACAACAAGGCATTGATCAGACGGACAATAGGCGCATCATCTTCCTGATCCATCAGGTCTTCGGCTTCAGGAACCGAATCGGCAAGGCTTAATAAATCAGGATGATCTTCCAGACCGGCAGCCACCTGCTGTGACTCACCGCTATCGCCGGCAAAACTGGAACTGAGTAACTGATTGAATTCTTGTTCTGTACAATGTTGATACTGAGCCGGATGACCCAGCAAACGGCGTGCTTCCTGTAATGCAAGCATAGATGTATTGTCACGACGGACAATAAAAGCCTGATCTCCCTCATAACGCAATAGCACACCATGACGTTTCGCAAAGCTATACGGGATTTGTAATTGTTTCAGTACTTGCATCGCAGATTATAATAATGATGAAAAAATTTAAATTGAGTGTACTCTAAGCATATGACAGCGTGAAGTATGTTTTCAAAGATTTAGCAAGAAAGGATGCCAACATTGCCGCAAGATCAAGAGGAATTAAACCTGCAGTCTCCCAGAATTCAATGGTGGGGAGAGCAAAGTTTTGAAATTAACGAGTCCAAGGCCTGGCAATTTGGCTCTCTGCTGTTTCGTTTGACCCGAGGCTTGCAGGAATGGCGACTAGAATATTACCGTCCGAGGGTTCAGTACGATTATGAACAGCAATGGCATCAGATCAGTGACCCACTGTTTGCATTCCCGACCCCGGTGAAAATTGAACGCTATATGTTCAAATCCACCCAAAGCAAATTACAACTTATGCCACGTCTGGCGAATCGCTCCGTAGTAATTAAACCGGTTGATCCGATTTATATTCCGGCTGGACAACGTGGAACCCTCTATATCAGCACCCCGCTATGGATTGCCGGTTTTGTCGAAGGTCAACGTGAACCGATTTTTGATCTTCCAGTGATTTTACCGAAAGATACCTGGTTTGGACCCAATCATCGTTCCGGTGAAATTTGCTATGCTACCGCAGTCGATGGCCGGACTGAATTGCAACAATTACGTCCTCGTGCATTCCGTGCTGTGACTCCAATTGAGTTTCATAATACCAGTCAGCAGCAACTGCGTTTCGATCGTATGAATGTTCCAGTACCTGCATTGCCTCTCTTTTATAGTGCCAGCACTGAACGTCTGTGGACCTCGCAGATTAAGGTTTTGCATGAAGGTCTGGATCGCCCACCCCGGATCCGGGTGGAAAACCGTACCCCGCCCAATGCGGGTGAAGTGGATTATTTACACCCACCCCGTGATCCAGCGGGAAATTTATTTAATATGTTTGATTCATTTTTCTAAGAGCGTGTGATGCCAAATTCGAATATTCCAACCGAAGTCACCAACAGTCTCAAGGGAGTATTTACCAATATTAATACCGATCGCCTGACTGAAATCGTCGTCGCGGTTGTGCTGTGTTTTATTGGTTTCCTGATCGCACGTTTTTTTTCGAATGCTTTTATCCGTACTATTGGTATACGCTTTAATGCGCATCAGCAAATGGTCTGGCGCCGCGGGATTTTCTACTTTATTTTCCTGCTGTTTGTGATGGCGAGTTTGAAGGAAGCCGGATTTAAACTCAGTGTCTTTCTCGGTGCAGCAGGTATTTTAACCGTCGCACTGGGTTTCGCATCCCAAACCTCTGCATCCAACCTGATCAGCGGTATCTTCCTGATTGGTGAAGGATCTTTTGAAGTGGGTGATACCATTCAGATTACACTGATTCGTGGACATACCGTTGAAGGTGAAGTGATTTCGATTGATCTGCTCTCGGTTAAACTACTTACCCAAGACAATATTTATGTACGCTTGCCGAACGAACAACTGATTCGGGCTCCGGTACACAACTTGTCCAAGTTTCCGATCCGGCGTATTCCGATTACCTTGGCTATTAATTTCCATGAAGACATCATCAAGGTGCGTGAAGTACTGCTTGATGTTGCCAATAAATATCCGCTGGTTCTGGCCGATCCAAAGCCTGCAGTCACAGTCACCGCCTTCCGTGAATCTTCGATTGAACTTTTGTTTGCGATCTGGTGTCAGCAGGAAAATTATCTGAAAGTCCGTGATGAAATGCAGGAACGGATTCGAAATGGCTTTCTCGACAACCAGATTGAAATTCCGGTACCGAAAATGGGCTTTGTTGATCATCCACTGGCTCGCCCACTGGAAAATGAAGACATTGATCAATATGCCAATGAGAAGGAGCTTAAGAGAGAGCCGAATTTAAAATAACTTTTTCTATATCCTTTCTTAACCTCCCTTTACTAAGGGAGGAACTGTCATAAAAAGCCTGTCTTTCTCTTACACATCGTTTAAAGTAGTGCTTTAAGCTCGTTCAGGGTTTGGGAAGATTAAATTAATTGCTCAAATCTAGTAATTTAGATTCAAACCCTCTTCTCTCCATCCGGCATCGGTGCAATATATGCAATCAGTAGCATGACTCCACCGGCCAGCAGGAATGAAATCACACGCGTCAGTGTACCGGTATGAGACAGGTCAAATAACACCAGCTTCAAGCTGACAATGACCAGAATACTCCCCCCTAAAATCCACATCGGTTTAAGTCTTTTCAGGGTGGCCGTCCACATGGTCGCCCAGGCCAGCAATACCCAAAGAATCGTCAGGCTTAACTGTACTGTGGCATTACTCCACAATTCCAGGCTATTGAATGGTGTTTGCAGATAGATATGTAAGGCCCGTAATACAATATAGCTCGACAGCCATAACAGGCTTAGTACCATCAGTACCGACATCATCCCGCGATCGTGTCCTGCCCGAATCTGCTGCAACAGCATCCACAGGAAACTGGCAAGCATGGCCAGACTGATCAGATCAAATGGATTGAATAGAGGTAACCAGTAATATTGGAAAGCTTGCTGGTTAAACAGCTGTGAGCATATTAACCAAGCTCCCATTAACACCAAGCAGTTTTTACTTTGCCAGAGTAAGCGCCACTCTGAATTTTCTTTTTGTCGATAACACCAGAACCAGAATACCAAAGGCAGAATTACCATACTGAGATAAGGCATGCTCGGTATTAGGCATACACTAGCCAAAGTCAGGCTGGCAAATACCCCAAAGCTCATCCACTCTTTGGATAAATCAATTCCTTTCACCGGTCTTAACCATAAAGCAGCCAGCAATAATGATGAAAGTGCAAAGATTCCACGCTCCAAAGCACTTGGCCAGACCAGAATCCCATTTTCGCTATAATCAACAGCCAGCAAAATCGCAATGATCACCAATGGCGTAAGACCGCTCCATTTTGGCAATAACCAGCACCATTCCTGATGCTTGCGCTGTATGATTTCACTTAGAACCGTATAACCCAGTCCAAGACTGAATAAACTATAAATATAAGCCTGTTCATGAGCAAACTCATCTTCAAGCAAGGCAAACAACATCAGGGTCGCAGCAAAACTGAGAGTGCTCAGAAAACTGATACTTAAGCTATTAAGCTGCTGGCGATATTTGGCTTTAAGCTGACTCAGGAAGACGACGGCGACATAACAGAAGCTGAGAATCCAGAAAATTTTCCGCGGTGTGGGATTAAGCTCGATCAGATAGTAAACACTACTGAAGCCTGCCATAATCAGCAGTCCCATACTCAGATAATGCGCAACCCGAATATTCTTTTCCAATGCCCAGAGATAAATTAGTACGCCTTCAACTGCCCAACCGACTACGCTCCACTGCTCTGTCAATAAAATGGGTGGAACCAAAGCCAGAAAGATCAGCATCAAGCTGAGATAACTTTGGGAAATGACCTGAATACTTTCTCTACGACGCACTAAAGTCCAACAGATTGCAAATATCCCGGCAAATAACAGACTAAGCCCGGCTTGCCAAAGCTTCTGATCAGGCTGATTGAAATGAATCAGATACAGGAAAATATATGCGGTAATCGGTGCAGCGAAAATCAGGGCAAGATCCAGAACCGGTTTTAAACGAAAACAGGAAAGATCCTGCCGAGCCAGTAACTGGCTAAAACGAAAGCCTAGCCAGATGAATACCGCACTATGTGCCAGAATCAGGGCGGTCATTGTATAACGCTCGTATGTATGACCATGAATCAGGCTATACATCCCGCCTACTATGATTGTGACCAGAAAAGCAATCTGGTTCAGGATTTTCCAGGGCCGCAAACTGCTGAGTAACAGCACGCCGATATTAATCAGCAGATAATAACTGATGAACTCAACCGCAGAAGCATCCCGGGTCGGTAAGGTAAACGGCGCCAGATAGGCAATGAATAAGGCCATGACTGCCAGCTCAATACTTTCCTGTTTCAAGCTTAAGTACAGCGTAATTGCCAAAATAACCAAAAACACCAGAGCTGCCAGTGGCAAGGTGGCAATCACCAGATTGTAATAGGCAAAGAACAAGGTCAGAAATAGTGCCCCTAATCCCAAGCCTTCCAGTGCCAGACCAAAACTGCGGTTTTTAGCGATCAGGGTATAACCCAATCCGGTCACAACAACAGCAGATAAAGCGACCAGTCCTAATTTTACCGCCAAGCTCAGCTGCCAGTGCTCTGTCGCAAAACGGAGTAATAAAATGATTCCAATGACCAGAATCGCGATCGCAGCTTTAAGGACCGGATTTCCTCGAAAAATCCACTGCTGGATCTGATCCAGCAATTGTGGTTGATCTGAACTAGCTTGAGCAGCAATGGGTAAAGGAATATCTGGTTGAGTGATTTCTGGATGTATCTGATCTGCTGACCGGTAACGAGATTGCAACTGGACAATGTTACGTTCCAAACGTTGTAACCAGCGTAATAGAAAGAAAATCCAGGCGGTAATGCCGATCCCCATCAGCCAGTTGAGCTCAGTCACGCCTCCGACAATGGCGATAATAGAAGAAATATATAGCGGTATTTTAGAATTGGCTGGCACAATCACCTGCGTCGGTGCAGCCAGATCCCGCACGGGCGCTTCAATGGCACTGATATATTGCATCACGCTGATCAGGAAACCCAGACCAGTGAGATAAGTCACGATCTGCAATTCCAGATACCATGCACTTATCCCCACAATTACCAGACTAATCAGCCAGATCATACGCAATTCATTTTGCCCTGCCGTCATTCTTCTCGTTCTCGTTCCTTAACCATGTCATCATACAACAGCTTGTACTGCTTATTTCATCTTCACCCGATATTCGCTAAGCTGTAGAAACCGACTTGCCCCTGCGAGTGCAGTAAAAATCACGTACAATAAAACTGTTTTTTGAATAAGGAATTGATTACATGCCACCATTTGTCTTGGTCGATGGCTCTTACTTTTTATTTCGTGCCTTTCATGCACTACCACCATTAACCACGTCAACCGGTCTGCACACCAATGCAATTCGTGGTGCGATTTCTGCTATTCAAAAACTGATGCGCCGTACCCAGCCAACCCATATGGCGGTGATTTTCGACACGCCTGAACCGACTTTCCGTCACGAGCTATCACCTATTTATAAAGGTGACCGTCCGAGCATGCCGGAAGAACTGTCACAGCAAATTCCATACTTACATGCCTTGATTCGTGCTTTGGGCATTCCCCTGCATATGCTGCCAGGTGCGGAAGCGGATGACATTATTGGTACACTGGCTAAACGTGCTGAAGCTTTAGGCCATCAGGTGCTGATTTCGACTGGTGATAAAGACATGGCACAGCTGGTGACTGATAAAGTGACCCTGGAAGACAGTTTCAAAGAAAAACCAATGGATGTTGATGGGGTTTTTGAAAAGTTTGGTGTATGGCCAAACCAGATCATTGACTATCTGACCCTGATGGGCGATGCCTCAGACGGTATTATGGGTGTGCCTGGGATTGGGGCGAAAACTGCAGCCAAATTACTCAATGAATATGGCTCGATTGGTGGCATTCTGGAAAATGTCGACAAGATCAAAGGTAAAGTGGGTCAGAATATTAAAGACAATACCGATGGCATTGCACTGGATCATCAGTTGGCCAGCATCATTTGCGATCTGGATTTAAGCTTCACTTATGATGACCTGAAACTTCAGGATCCAAATGTAGAAGCTTTACGTAATCTGTATACTGAACTGGAATTCCGTAACCAGCTGCAATCACTGGATCATCCAAATAATCCCAATAACCGTAATTATAAACAGGCTACCCAATCGATTACTGCCAAAGCAGCACCTGAACCTCAGGAAGCTGATGACCAGCAGGCGACACTGAGCAGTGATAACGATCAGCTCGGAGAGGCGACTTATCATACCGTCTTGACTCAGGAAGATTGGGACAAGCTGTTTGAACGTTTAAATACTGAAAAACGCTTTGCTTTTGATACTGAAACCACCAGTCTGGACTATCGTATTGCACAGATTGTCGGTTTTTCGGTGGCTTTTGATGCCCAGGATGCCTATTACGTACCGCTAGCACATGATTATGAAGGTGCTCCAGAACAGCTAAATCGTGAAGAAATTCTGGCTCAGATCAAACCGATTTTAGAAGATGAAGCGATTCAGAAAATTGGCCACCACCTGAAATATGATGCGCATGTTCTGGAAAATCACGGCATTCATCTGGTGGGCTGGTATTTTGATACCATGCTGGCTTCTTATGTGCTCAACTCGGTTGCCACTCGCCACGGTATGGATGATGTGGCTCGTCTGTACTTAAGCCACTTAACCACGACCTATGAACAGGTGGCAGGTAAAGGCGCCAAACAAAAAACTTTCAATAAAATCGAGATCGAAACTGCCGCCCACTATGCCGCAGAAGATGCGCATGTGACCTATCGTCTGTTTGAAGTACTGAGCAAAAAACTTCAGGCTTATCCTGAACTGGTCAATATTCTGCACAATATTGAAATGCCGGTAGCGCGTGTGCTGACCAGCATGGAAGAAAATGGCATCCGACTGGATCTGGCTTTTCTGGATCAACTCGGTTGTGAGTTCGCTCAAACCATGCAGAATCTGGAAAATCAGATCACGGAAATAGCCGGTGAAGCGTTTAATGTCAGCTCTCCAAAACAGGTCGGTGAAGTTCTATTTGAAAAACTAGGCCTGAAAGGTGGTAAAAAGACCTCTACCGGTCAGTACAGTACCAGCGAAAGTGTACTGGAAAAACTGGAACACCCGATTGCTGAACTGATTTTGGAATATCGCGGTCTGTCTAAACTGAAAAGTACCTATACCGATGGTCTATGCAAACAGGCCAATAACGAAACCCATCGTGTGCATACCAGTTATCATCAGGCACTCACAGCCACTGGCCGTTTATCGTCTACTGATCCAAACCTGCAAAACATTCCAATTCGTGCGGAAATCGGACGTCAGATTCGTAAGGCCTTTATTGCACCTGAAGGTCGTGTCTTACTCGCAGCCGATTATTCACAGATTGAATTGCGTCTGATGGCACATTTATCTCAGGATGATGCGCTAGTAGATGCCTTTAACCATGGACAGGATGTGCATCGCCGTACCGCAGCTGAAGTTCTGGGTATCCCGCTTGAAGAAGTGACCAATGATCAGCGTCGTCAGGCCAAAGCCGTGAATTTCGGTCTGCTCTATGGCATGTCTGAATTTGGTCTGACCCGTCAGTTAGGTTTCACCCGTCAGGAATCACAGGAATATATCAAACAGTATTTCCGCCGCTATCCGGGAATTTATGAATATATGCAGCGTACCCGTCAGGTGGCATTGGAACAAGGCTTCGTTGAAACTATTCTAGGTCGCCGTTTATACACACCTGATATCGATGCCCGTAACATGATGGTCCGCAAAGCCGCTGAACGTGCGGCGATTAATGCACCATTACAAGGTTCAGCTGCAGACATTATCAAAATGGCGATGATTGAGGTTGATAAAATGCTACCTAAAGATCAGGCCAAAATGCTGCTACAAGTGCACGATGAATTGGTATTTGAAGTCGATGAAGCGATTGCAGATGAACTGGCTCCTCAACTGGCCGAAGTGATGCAATCTGTGATTGAAATCTCTGTGCCTTTGGTCGTGGAAGTCGGTAAAGGCATGAACTGGGATGAAGCGCATTAATACTAAAGCTCCTTCCTCCTTTTAGGAGGAAGGTTGGGATAGAGGTTATTTAAATTTATAGACCTCACCCTAACCCTCTCCTACAAGGAGAGGGAATTTTCTTGAAATAAAAAAGGACGCCTAAGCGTCCTTTTCTTTGGGATCTGATTAAAGGCCGGTTAGCAACACAATTGCCACCTGGTTCATAATCATTTCAATTACGATCAATGCCAAAATTGCCAAGATTGGAGACAGATCGATCATCCCCATATTCGGCATGATACGACGGAACGGTGCCAATAATGGCTCTGCAAGTTCCTGAACTACCTCAATATAAGGTGAACGGGATTGCGTAAACATCACCACCCAGCTCAAAATAATTGTTGCAAAAATCAGGTAACGACAGAAACGGATCAAATCCTGCATCATGGTAACGAAGGTTAGAATAAGCAAATGGATTGGACCATTTGGCATTCCCCCAGACAAATACATGATGCCAAAAATTTTCAGCAAATACAGCACGACCAAAAGTGCCAGTGCAGCAGTATTCACCCGGCCTTTACCTGCAGTTGGGAAAATACGCCCAAACACATCTACAATTTTAGTCGCTTTGACAGTAGATAGAACGACAGGATTATAAGGACTCACCGCGGCTAATTGCATTAAAAAGCGGAAGAATACGAGCAAAATCGCGACGTTAATGATAATGCCAAAAATTAGCGCAGAATTTGCACCCATACTTGAACGTTCCTAAAAATTAAACTGATAGATTATTTGCTATTGTCACTGAGCTCTTGGGCCAGTTCCTGACTACGTTTTTGCGCAGCAGCAAGCGCTGCCTGAATATTCTGAGAAATCTGCGCGCGATCAAACACTTCCAATGCCGCCTGAGTTGTACCATTCGGAGATGTTACATTTTTACGCAGCTCTGCCGGTGTATTCGAACTGGTGATCGCCATTTGCGCTGCCCCCAAAGCAGTTTGCAATGTCAATGCAGTAGCTACTTTTTCATCCAGACCTAAATTCTTGCCTGCACGAATCATGCTTTCCATCATATAGAAGAAGTAAGCAGGTCCTGAACCAGAGACTGCAGTTACGGCATCAATCTGAGCTTCTGAGTTTACCCAAATTGTCAGACCGGTAGAAGCCAAAACCTGACTCGCCAGCTCACGGTCATCATTACCAACTTCTGCATTGGCAAATAAACCATGTGCACCAGTCTGTACCAATGCGGGTGTATTCGGCATCACACGGACAATACGATCAGTACCCAATAGCGCAGATAGTGTTGCAATCTCGGCACCCGCAACAATTGAAATCACCAGCTTGCCATCAAGTAAACCTTGAAGTGGTTTTAACACACCAGCTAAAACCTGTGGTTTGACTGCAAACAGGACGATATCCGCATCTTTAATAGCAGCAATATTATCATCGGTGACATTGACTTCTTTTTCTGCAAGAAGTGAGCGTACTTTCTCAACCGGATCAGAAACTGTAATACGCGTTGCTGGCAACCCCTGCGAAATCAGCCCGCCAATCAAGGCTTGAGCCATATTACCGCCACCAATAAAACTAATATTACAATTTAAAGCTGCACTCATGTTTAATGCTCGTCGTTGAATTCTAAAGTTGAAGAAACCGAAATGGGTAGCCATCCCCCTGCTTCACAATATGCAGATTGAGCTAACCAAAATCCTTTAGGTGTAAACACGCCTAGCATAACATTATCTGTGCTTAATATTTGAATAGTATGCCGAGTCCAGGGAAATATTTGCGCTTCCTGAATAGCTTTTTTGAGCGGCCAGTGTCCCACCCGTCCATAGAGATGGATTTTTTCACCCCCCTTCCGTTGCCGTAAATACAAGGGTTGTCCTAATAAAGTGGGAGATAATCCTATCTCAGCCCTTTGAATCCTGAATTGACCGGAAGGAAGATGAACCTGATCTTTATTCTGTAAAATGATCTGCTGTTCGGCTACAGTCGATTGTTGGTCAACCAGATAAACTTCAGCTTTTAGTCGATGCAACTGCTGCTGATAACGCACATAGTAATAGCCCGACCAATGCAGCGCTGCTTGGGCATCTGGTTTCGCTTCAATTACTTCAACCTGTACACGCTCAACCATGTTCAGAGAGGGACGATATTGTCCTTCGCCTTTCATCCAGACCGAGAGTAACTGACGCTGCCGTGCTTTGGATAAACTTGAGAATGAAGATAGATCGAGAATTTCGGCGTTACCACAGAGTTTGATATCCTGCTCTAATACGTCTTGCAGAATGTTTTGTGCATCCTGCATCAGTTCACTGGTACGAGCCAAGGCAGACTGCATTTTCGGATAGCGATGACTTAATACTGGCCACAGCACCTGACGTGCCCAGGCACGGTCATAATGAGTATCCTGATTGGTCGGATCTTCGATATTCTGGATATTTAAATCTGCTGCCCATTGGCAAATCTGCTCACGGGAAATATCCAGTAGTGGCCGCCAGATGGTTAAATCTGTCCGTATATCGATCGCTTTCATGGCAGCCAGACCATCAATCCCTGCCCCAGAAAGTAAGCGCAACATTAAAGTTTCTGCTTGATCTTGCTGATGATGGGCTAAGACCAGAATTTCATCGGGCCGAAGATGCCGTAAATAAGCTTGATACCGTGATTGGCGAGCCTGTGATTCCAGATTGCCGCTGGCAACATGGACGGGCTGAATGATGCAAGGAATATTTAGTTGCTGACACTGATGCTGGACAAAAGTGCCCCATTCATTGCTGATACTTTGCAATTGATGATCAATATAAATTGCGCGGATTTTTCCCGGGCATAAAAAAAACATCAGATGCAGAAGCAGCATAGAATCTACGCCGCCACTGCATCCGATTAGAAATTTTGTTTCTGCAGGAAATTCCTGCAGTTGCTTTAAGATGCCAGACCTAAATTGTCGCTGCCAAACTTCATTAAACGTTGGTAACGTGCTTCGCATCGTGCTTGTGGTTCCATTGCTTGCAGTTCATTTAAAGCTTCTTTCAGGACTGCTTTCAGTTGGTACATGACTTCATCCGGATCCAGATGTGCACCTTCACCTTCATCAACGACGTATTCAACAATGCCCATCTTCTGCAATTTTTCAGCAGTCAATGCCAAAGCTTCACTGGCCTGTTCTGCTTTTTCTGCGGTTTTCCACAGAATAGATGCACAACCTTCTGGTGAAATCACTGAATAAATACTGTGAGAGAGCATCACTACACGATCCGCAACACCAATGCCGAGTGCGCCACCTGAACCACCTTCACCCAAAACTGTAGCAATTACAGGTACTTTCAGATTAGAAAGTTGTGCCAAACTTGACGCAATCGCTTCAGCCTGACCACGCTCTTCCGCACCCACACCCGGGTATGCACCCATGGTATCAATAAAGGTGAAGACTGGCAGATTAAAACGTTCCGCCATATCCAGCAGACGCTGAGCTTTACGGTAACCTTCCGGGTTACTCATGCCAAAATTATGCTGTAATTTTTCACGGGTACTACGACCACGGTGCTGACCCACGATCATCACTGGTTGTCCATCGAAACGTGCCAGACCACCGATCATTGCGCCATCATCACCATAGAGACGGTCGCCATGCAAAGCATCAAATTCAGTGAATATTTCACCTACGTAGTCCAGAAATTGTGGACGTTCCGGATGACGAGCAATCTGTACTGTCGTCCATGCTTTTGATGGGGTAGCTTTATTTTTCATAGGTCAACCGTTTTCATCCCTATAAAGGTATTAATTAACAAATTGTTCAGATTGAACCGAGAGCTCGATCTCCCAATTTTTAAACTGCACCTGTTCATCATGCAGTTCAGCAATCAGTAATGGCCATTGTTTGGCATCACCAGAAATGCTGAGCTGCCATTGTTGCGCATTCTTGACCTTGAGTTCAATGGCAGGAAGCATCTCATCACTACGACTGTGATTGACCAAAACCGCCAGACGCAACAGCAAACACAGCTGTAAAAGTTTAGTTCCACCGACTTTCATCACATCATGCTTGGCATCAGCGCGCAATTTACGACGATGGTGTGCGACCAAATGTGACAAATAATTCTGATCTACCTGCGAAAAACCGGCAATGTCAGAATGTTGCAATAAATAGGCACCGTGGCGGTGATAACCACTATGACTGATCGCTAAACCAATTTCATGCAAATAAGCTGCACGACGAAGTAAATCACTGTCCTCGCTATATAGGCCAAGATCAGCTGCTACATCATCAAACAGTTTTTGTGCAGTCTGCACTACACGTTCGGCCTGCTTGGCATCGGCATTATAACGACCAATTAAGGCATGGACTGAACGATCACGGATATCTTCATGCTTGAAACGACCCAAGAGGTCATACATCACGCCTTCACGTAATGCACCATCTGAATACACCAGATATGGAATATTCAACACATCAAATACCGCATATAAAATGGCAATTCCTGCAGGCAAAACTGCACGGCGGTCATCTTTCAGACCTTCAAACTCCATGTCCGAAACATGTTTATATTTGAATAATTTGTCTTTGAGTTTTTCCAGACCTTCACGGGTGAGCTGCTCTTTATCATTGCTCCAGCCCATGTTGACACAGATCTGGCGACAGGCTTTGATCGTACCACTCGAACCAACCACCGCATCCCAACCGGCAGATTTATAAGTATTGGCAATGCCCGAAATTTCTTTACGTGCCGCAGTCACTGCCTTATCAAAGGCTTTATGGGTGATTTCACCATCAGCAAAGAATTTCTTGGTAAAAGTCACACAACCCATCTGCACAGATTCGGTATGAATGGGTTCAAATTCTTCCCCAATGATGAGTTCAGTCGAACCACCACCAATATCGACTACTAGACGACGGCCAGTATTGGCCATGGTATGTGACACACCCAAGTAAATTAGACGCGCTTCTTCACGACCAGCAATAATTTCAATCGGTTTTGGTAAAATTTCAGCCGCTTTCTGAATAAATTCATGACCATTTTTGGCTTGACGTAATGCGTTGGTTGCCACAATCCTTAACCGGTTTGGTTGTACAGAACCTAAACGTCCGACAAAACGGGCCAGACAAGCCAAACCACGCTGCTGCGCGGCTTCGGTTAAGTTTTTATTTTCATCCAGTCCCGCAGCAAGCTGAACCTTTTCTGACATTGATGCGACTTTTTTCACTTCGCCATGATCCACCCGGGCAATCGCCAAATGAAAACTGTTTGATCCCATATCGATGGCTGCGAGTAATTCTTCATCAATCAAAAAATCAGACATTCTAGAAATAAACCTTTTAAGAATTGTGCTTAGAGTAATTCACAACCATGCAATTTAAAAGCCATTTGTCAGGACAATTTCGCGTAATTATTTTTTTCATTTATAGGACAATTGTATGAGGCGATGGTGACTATCGTGATCATCCATTAGACAAAACAACATTAAAGCTTGAAAATTTACAGATTCCCCTACATTGTTAAAGATGGCTATGTAATACTAATAATTATAGTTATCTTTATAAAATTAATTCTGGAGCACTCCATGTCTGGCAACATCGTAAACACTACTGACGCAAACTTCGAAGCAGACGTTCTTCAATCAGACGTTCCTGTACTGGTTGATTTCTGGGCTGGCTGGTGTGCGCCATGTAAAGCTATTGCCCCTGTACTTGAAGTATTGGCTGATGAATATCAAGGCAAAGTGAAAATTGTCAAAGTTGACGTAACATCTTGCGAACAAACTGCTGTGAATTTCAATATCCGCAACATTCCAGCTTTATTGATGTTTAAAAATGGTGAAGTCGTAGCGACTCAAGTCGGTGCAGCACCAAAATCTAAATTGACTGCATTTATTGATCAAAACATCTAAGCATAAAATGCTATAGTAAAAATACGCGACCAAAGGTTGCGTATTTTTTTCGTCTATAAATTGACAAAAACCTGTTTCTCTCTTATATTTCAACTTCAAGAGATAAAGGATGCTAAATCCTGTCAGTTTCTTACAAGACACATTACATAACATGCCGCTCGGCAATAGAAATTGTTTTCACATTTCTCTTTGAAACAATCAAACAGACCTCTGAATTGTTCTTGTGCAAATTCAATTGCTTTCGTTTGAATGCTTATATGCGGCCGAATGTTACTCCCTTTCTAACCTATACCTTAGAACTTTGATTCTATCTGACCACCTATGAATTTAACCGAACTCAAGAAAAAACCGATTGGCGAACTCATCAAGATTGCCGAGTTTATGGGCCTTGAAGGTATGGCTCGTAACCGTAAGCAAGACATTATTTTTGCCATCTTAAAACGCCATGCGATGAATGGTGAAGAGATTTTTGGTGATGGCGTTCTAGAAATTTTGTCAGATGGTTTTGGCTTCTTACGCTCTGCAGCAGGCTCTTATTTGGCAGGTCCTGACGATATCTATGTCAGCCCATCACAAATTCGCCGCTTTAACCTGCGTACCGGTGACACCATTACGGGAACCATTCGTCCGCCTAAAGAAGGTGAGCGTTATTTTGCTTTGCTTAAAGTCAATCAGATTAACTACGATACCCCGGAAAATTCACGTAACAAGATCTTGTTCGAAAACTTAACTCCATTGTTCCCGACTGAACAGCTTGTGATGGAACTTGGTAATGGTACAACTGAAGATTTAACTGCACGTGTGGTCGATCTGGTGGCGCCAATTGGTAAAGGTCAACGTTCAATTATCGTTGCACCACCGAAAGCTGGTAAAACCATGCTATTACAGAACATCGCGCAATCGATTGTTCGTAACAACCCTGAATGTTTCCTGATTGTCCTTCTGATTGATGAACGTCCTGAAGAAGTCACCGAAATGGAACGTACTGTTCGCGGTGAAGTGGTCGCATCTACCTTTGATGAATCCCCTGCCCGTCACGTTCAAGTGGCTGAAATGGTGATTGAAAAAGCTAAACGTCTGGTTGAGCATAAGAAAGATGTGGTGATTCTGCTGGATTCGATTACCCGTCTGGCACGTGCATATAACACTGTGATTCCTTCATCAGGTAAGGTACTGACCGGTGGTGTTGACGCACATGCACTTGAACGTCCAAAACGTTTCTTTGGTGCGGCACGTAATATCGAAGAAGGTGGTTCTCTTACTATCATTTCTACAGCCCTGATTGAAACCGGCAGTAAAATGGATGAAGTGATCTACGAAGAATTCAAAGGTACAGGTAACCAGGAAATCACGCTAGATCGCCGTATTGCAGAAAAACGCGTCTTCCCTGCGATGAATATCAAGAAATCTGGTACGCGTCGTGAAGAACGTTTGATGTCCGAAGACAAACTGCGTAAAGTTTGGATTCTACGCAAACTCCTGCATACCCAAGATGAACTGGTTGCGATGGAATTCCTGCTGGATCGTATGAAAGAAACCAAGACCAATGATGATTTCTTTGATCAGATGAAACGCAAAGCATCGAACTAAAATTATCGGAAAGGTCACTATTCAAGGTGGCCTTTTTTATGGTTGACGCATGTTACACAATGAAACAATGTACTGAGATATCTGTAAACTTATTTTTAAGTTTTTGATTATTAAAATAAACAGATAAATAACTGTATAATTTTTATAAGCTTAATAAGCCTTTCTCCAATCTATATCTTTCAATTAATTGTTATTTTCTGTTAAAAAACCCTTAATTTTTATCGTTTTTTCACTGTTTTTGATGTTCCCCTAGTAGCAATTAAAAATGCGCAGTGATAGCATATTTGCAGACCAGTTAGACTGCTCCTGCGTTGTTAGTCCCTAACACTATTAGGAATAATAAAAGCATATTACAGCCTGACTTTGGTTTTTTTTAATCTCAATTTTTTAGAGAGTGATGCCATGTTATTCAAAAAAATCGCTATTGCTGCTGCAGTTGCTACTACTTTAGCTTTCGTTGGTTGTGCTAAAAAAGCTGACGACGCTGCTGCTGACGC
Organism: Acinetobacter sp. YH12137; assembly: GCF_013418535.1. Taxonomy (NCBI): domain Bacteria; kingdom Pseudomonadati; phylum Pseudomonadota; class Gammaproteobacteria; order Moraxellales; family Moraxellaceae; genus Acinetobacter; species Acinetobacter sp. YH12137. The sequence continues at coordinate 21,653 of NZ_VPBW01000011.1, forward strand.
TAACCAAGCTGCATCTGAAGCTGTAGAAGCTGCTTCTGAAGCTGAAGCTGCTGCTGACGCTGCTGCTGTAGAAGCTACTTCTGAAGTTGCTGCTTCTGACGCTGCTGCTGTTGCTGAAGCTGACGCTGCTGCTGCTGTTGCTACTGACGCTGCTGCTCAAGCTACTGCTGCTTCTGAAGCTGCTGCTCAATAATCTTTACGATTATTCAGTACAAAAAAGAGAGCCTTTGGCTCTCTTTTTTTTGTTTAGAAATATAAAAGATTAAAAAAATAAAATTTTTAAATGAAAAAAAGCAGATCAATTGATCTGCTCATTCCCCACACGTTGACGGAACTTCTGCCCCGCGCGGAACGTAACAACACGGCGTGCAGAAATCGGAATCTCTTCACCCGTCTTCGGATTACGGCCTGGACGTTGGCGCTTATCACGTAATTCAAAGTTACCGAAACCCGATAATTTTACTTGTTCGCCCGAGATTAGCGCTTGGCTAATCTCATCGAAAAACAACTCGACCATTTGTTTAGCTTCACGACGGTTTAAACTCGTGAGCTCACTTAAATGATCAGCCATTTCTGCTTTTGTTAATGCTGTCATGAAGCCCTCAATGTCGCTTGGTAAGTGTTTTCCAACACCTGAAGGATATTATCCATACCTGATTTAATTTCAGCATCTTCCAGTGTACGGCTTGGATGCTGCCAGAGAAGTGCAAATGCCAGTGAGCGTTTCCCTTCTTCTACTCCTTGTCCAGTGTACACATCGAACAACCATGTCGAGCCTAGAAGCTCTCCACCTGTTTTTTCGATAAGTCCCTGAATTTCGCTAACATTAATCTTATCACTAATTAAAAGCGCAATATCACGTCGAACCGATGGAAAACGTGATAATTCTGTAAAATTAGATACATAAGTTTGCAAAACAGCCGATTGATCTAATTCAGCGACCCAAGTCGTCGCCAAATCGAGCTCATCTTCCAGCGACGGATGTAAACGACCTAAGTAGCCAATTGACTGACCATTCACTAGAATTTCAGCAGATTGACCAGGATGTAACCAGCTACGTTCAGAACGTACATATTCTACATTCAGACGCGCAGCTGCCAGAATTTCCTCAATATCACCTTTGAAGTCAAAGAAATCCATTGGCTGCGCTTTACCATGCCAAGTTTCAGGTGTACGTGAACCTGTGGCAATCAAGGCAAAAGTTGGAATCTGTTTTAGATCATGAATCGAAGCCGCATTCTGGTAATCAAAACGCAGACCGAGTTCGAAGAAACGTACACGGTTCTGCTGACGGTTGACATTGTACTGTACGCATGGAATCAGGCTAGACAGTAAAGTTGAACGCATCACTGCCAAATCGCTTGAAATTGGGTTCGCCAAAGCCAATGGATTCACCGCTGGATTCAGCTGTTTTTCCAGTTTCAGGTCAGCAAAACTGAAGCTGATCGCTTCCTGATAACCCAAGGTCACGGCTGTTTGACGAAGCTGAGTTAGTTCGAATTGATCTTCATATTTCGCCAATTTCACATCAATGACTGGTAAGCTGATTTGAATATTGTCATAACCGTGAATACGGGCAACTTCTTCAATCAGGTCTTGGTAAATTGCCATGTCATAACGGTGTGATGGAGGAACCACTGACCACTGACCTTTAGCTTTTACAGTGACGCTGCAGCCTAAACGCGTTAAAGCATCTGTAATGAAATCTGATTCAACTGTATAACCTAATAGTTGATCGACTTGCGCTTGTTCTAGCTCAATCGCTTCACGCTTTGGTAATAGCTCTGGTTTTTCAGCTACAATGATTGGACCAAACTCACCGCCTGCAAGCTCAGCAATCAACTGAGATGCACGATGCATTGCAATCATAGGCAATTCGAAATCGACACCACGTTCATAACGTTGAGATGCATCAGTATGCAGACCGAAACGACGGGCACGGCCAGCAATATGCAATGGCGCGAAGAATGCTGATTCTAGGAAGATTTCAGTAGTTTCATCCGTTACAGATGAAGACAGACCACCCATAATCCCTGCAATCGCTAATGCTTTTTCATCATCTGCGATTACCATCACGTCGTCTTGCAGTTCCACTTCCTGTTCATTTAATAGAACCAGTTTTTCACCTGCTTTCGCCTGACGCACATGTACTGAACCCTGAACCTTACCGCCATCAAATGCATGTAGAGGTTGACCCAGTTCCATCAATACATAGTTAGTGATGTCAACCAAAATACTGTGCTGACGGATACCGGCACGTACTAAAGCTCGTTCCATCCACTCAGGGGTTGGTGCTTTGGTATTGACGTTTTTGATCACACGACCGAGGTAACGTGCACAACCTTCAGTTTCAACAACGACTTTCTTCTCATCTGCAAGAGTTGCTGCAACTTCTTTAATTTCAGGTGCAGTGACAGGCAATTGGTTAATTACACCAATTTCACGTGCGATCCCGCGAATGCTGAAACAGTCACCACGGTTCGGGGTGATGCTGATATCAATCACGTTGTCATCAAGGTCTAAATATTCACGAACATTGACACCGACTGGTGCATCTGCAGGAAGCTCTAACAGACCATCAATTTTGTCTTCAAGATCGATTTCTGAAGCGCCACACAGCATACCTTGTGATTCAACACCACGCAGTTTGCCTTTCTTGATTTTAAAATCGCCTGGTAATACTGCACCGATGGTAGCTACGGGTGCTTTCATACCGGCACGTACGTTCGGTGCACCACACACGATTTGCAAAGGCTCACCTGAACCAATGTTCACAGTCGTTACACGTAAGCGATCTGCATCAGGATGCTGTTCGACAGTCAGGACTTCACCCACAACCACACCTGTGAACGGTTTTGCTGCAGGTGCAAGTTCGTCAACTTCCAGACCCAGCATAGTCAACTGGTCAGAGAGTGTGTCACTGTCGATGGCTGGGTTAACCCATGTGCGCAGCCAATTTTCGCTAATTTTCATACATTCATTTCCTTAATCTCCCCTAGCCCCTCTTTTTCAAAGAGGGGAAATCCCACACCCTATCTTGTTTCGTGTAAGTCCCCCTTTTACAAAGGGGGATTTAGGGGGATTTTTAAATCTAAAAATTAATATGTTTTAGCCACTCAACTTTATAAGAAGAGGCTATCAAATCTCTTAAGCAAACTGGCGTAAGAAACGCACATCGTTTTGATAGAACATACGCAGGTCATTAATGCCATAACGCAACATTGCAAAACGTTCTACACCTAAACCAAATGCAAAGCCTTTGTATTTGTCTGGATCAATGCCCGCAGCGCGAAGTACATTCGGATGTACCATGCCGCAACCCAAAACTTCTAACCATTTGCCGCGCTCATCCATAATATCCACTTCAGCACTTGGCTCAGTGAACGGGAAATAAGACGGACGGAAACGCACTTTCAAATCTTTTTCGAAGAATTCGTTTAGCAGGTTAACCAATAATCCTTTCAATTCAGCGAAGCTAGTATTTTCAGCAACGTATAAGCCTTCAATCTGGTGGAACATTGGTGAATGCGTCTGGTCAGAATCACAACGGTATACACGGCCTGGGCACACGATACGAATTGGTGGCTGCTGGGTTTCCATGGTACGAATCTGTACACCCGAAGTATGGGTACGTAGCAGATGGTTCACATCAAAGTAGAAAGTGTCGTGCATGGCACGTGCAGGGTGATGGCCCGGAATATTCAATGCTTCGAAGTTGTGATAGTCATCTTCAACTTCTGGACCAGTTGCTACTGTAAAACCTGCTTTGGTAAAGAATTGACAGATACGTTCTTGTACTTGGGTCACTGGGTGGATGCTGCCCACCTGTTGGCCACGACCGGGCAAGGTAATATCAATTTTTTCACTAGCAAGCTTCTGCTCTAGTGCAGCTTTTTGCAGTTCAGCCTGACGTTGTGTCAAAGCACTTGTGATGGCTTCACGAACTGCGTGAATTTGTGCCCCGAACGCTTTACGTTGTTCAGGATCCATTTTCCCCAGCGACTTAGATTGTTCCGCGAGCTGGCTTTTTTTCCCCGTAAATTGCACTCGTACTTGATCAAGTGCAGCAAGGTCTTGAGCTGCTGCAATCGCAGCGAGCGCTTCAGTGGTCAGGGCTTCCAGTGACATAGTAACTCTCAAAGCAACAGGTTAGAAATATTTTTAAAAACCCCATATTCTAACAGTTTTTAGGCGAGTTGATGAAGTGCGCTTTTAATGAAAATTAGAATAGCATCATGAATTATAAAAAGTATAAGATAAACATAATATCAATCAGATCAAATCACTATGGCACTCGATCAAATTTGGAAACAGCAACTGACCCTCGTCACTTATGGCAATGAGTTTTTAACTCAGGATCTCAGTTTCAGCCGCTGGCTGAATCACTCCATTTTTAATCAGCACCATTTAACTTTTCGAGATCTGATTTCCCAGCATTTACTGGCACAGCACTTTCAAATCTGGTTAGAAGGTCTGAAAAAACAAGGTGTTCGTCGTATTAGTCTACATTCTTCACATTTACTGGAAGATGAAAATAACCCTAATGCCAATGTTGAGCTGGTTCCTTTGGCTCATGTGATTATCAGTCATCATGCTCAAGGTAAAACCGCCTGGATGATCGGTAAGGAACTGGCTGAATGGTATACCGCTGATAATGATTATGAAGCACCGGAAGCCCAACAGTCGCCTTTACGTCATGAAGTATTCTGGCGTTACGAACTGAACAGTAAACTGGCCAAAAGAATTGATGCTGATCTAGTGCAGCCAAATTGGGATGATATTCATACCTATACTGAACAGGAATTATTTGAACATCATTTAGCTCAAGGATTCACTGAGCCTACTTATACTGGTTTGCCTTATTACGGTACTACCCCAACGATTCAGTCTCACTCAGAAAATCCAAGTCATCTTGCTTTAATCCCAACGGATTATTCATCTGATTATGCTCATCAGACCTTGTACCGTCTGGATGCATTAAGTGATTTTATTCAGACGAAGATTCAACACCCTTATAACGATGATGGTCAGGTACTGAATCCAGAGCAGCAATTAAATCTGCGCCACTTTGCACAAAAAATCGATGAAATCAGTGCCAAGTTCATTGTGAAAGTGGCCAATCATTATAAAACCGCACAACTCACTCCTAAAGTGACGCCTGATCCTTTTGCAGGGATGAATACTGAAGATCGCGCGGTCAAAGTTTCTAAAGCACATAAGCCCCATGACGCAGCTAAATCCAATTCAGGCAATGTGATTACCCTGATTATTATTACGGTGATTATCTGTTTGATTGGATATTATTTTGGGCTTTAAAGACTGATTTGAACGTCAAAAAATAAAAAAGACAGAGATAAAAAAAGACCGCTAAAAGCGGTCTTTTTTCTAAGTCATAAAGACTTATGCAGCCAACGCATCTTTAGCTTTAGAAGCTAGAGCTGCAAACGCAACTGCGTCATGCATAGCGATGTCAGCAAGTACGCGACGGTCGATGATAACCTGAGCTTTTTTCAAGCCAGCGATCATACGGCTGTACGATAAACCGTTTTGACGTGCACCAGCGTTGATACGCGCAATCCATAGAGCACGGAATTGACGTTTCTTCTGACGACGGTCACGGTAAGCGTATTGACCAGCTTTGATTACCGCTTGGAACGCTACGCGGTAAACGCGTGAACGAGCACCATAGTAACCTTTAGCGCGAGCAAGAATTTTTTTGTGACGGCGATGAGCCTGTACACCACGTTTTACACGAGCCATTTATAATCTCCTTAGATGTACGGGCACATACGACGAACTGAAGCAACGTCACTTACGTGAACCATTACACAGCCGCGCAATTGACGAATACGCTTAGCAGATTTTTTGGTCAAAATGTGGCGTTTGAACGCTTGTTTACGCTTAAAACCGTTAGCAGTCGCTTTGAAGCGTTTAGCTGCACCACGGCGAGTTTTCATCTTAGGCATAACAACCTCTTTTGAACACCTGTTCGGCACGTCTGCACCATTGCAAGAACGCCCTGCAGGTAAGGGAGCCGATATTCTAATGCATCTTTGCTTAAAACAAAAGCACTAGTCTTTTTTTCTTGATGAATCTGCAAACTTAGCATTTTTTACGATAAGAATTGAATGATGAATTTATATACTGCTTGCGATATCACTTTATAATTTGTCAATTTTTTCAGTTACAGCTCTTTATGCACATTCAGCCCGATGCATTTGCCGCACTCCGTTATCGAGACTTTTCTATTGTTACCTTAAATCAGTTTTGCCTGACTTTAGCCATTCTGATTCAGGAAATTATTGTTGCCTATTCACTATATCAGATTACCAAAGACCCGCTGACCTTAGGACTGATTGGTCTGGCAGAGGCGATTCCATTTATTTCCCTTTCTTTATGGGGTGGATATGTTGCGGATCGTTTTAATAAGCAGACTATTATGAAAATCTGTTTATTTTTTGCCATTCCGATGCCTGTCATTCTCTGGTCACTGTTTCATTATCACGGTTTGGGAAACCTCAGCACCAGTCAATTATCTTGGGGAATTTATGCCGTCATTTTCTGTCTGGGTACCATTCGTGGCTTTTATAATCCTTCAGCAACTTCACTAAAACCCTTTCTGATTCCACGTGCACTCTATGCCAATGGTGCAACTTGGACCACAATTGGCTGGCAAAGTGGTGTAATTATCGGGCCGATGCTCGGTGGTTTTATGCTGGCGTTTTTAGGTCGGGAAACCAGTCTTCTAACTGTCGCAGTACTGGTCAGCATCTGTTTTGTTCTGATTAACTTATTGCAAAAGCGCGATTTTCCTAAAATTGAAACTGAAAATGTCCTGCATAGTCTGGGCGATGGTTTCCGCTTCATCTGGAACAGTAAAATTGTACTGTGGTCAATTTCCCTAGATCTAGTTTCGGTGCTGTTTGGTGGGGTGATTGCCCTCTTACCGATTTTTGCCGAAGATATTCTAAAAGTTGGTCCAGAGGGTTTGGGTTATTTACGGGCTGCTCCTTCCATTGGTGCGCTGATAACCATGATTGTCCTGACCCGCTTTCCGCCTATGCAACATGCCTGGCGTAATATGCTGCTTGCAGTCGCAGGTTTCGGTGTCTTTACTTTACTATTTGCTTTCTCCAACTCGATGTGGCTATCTCTGTTTGCTCTTGCCATGACCGGGGCTTGTGACAGTATTTCAGTGGTGATTCGTCAGACGATTTTACAGATTTATCCACCCGATAATATGCGTGGCCGGGTTGCTGCAGTAAACGGCATGTTTGTCTCGTCTAGTAATGAACTGGGTGCTTTTGAGTCTGGTCTGGCTGCGAGATATATGGGCACGATTATGGCTACAGTGTTTGGTGGCAGCATGACCCTACTGGTAGTTGCCATCAGCTGGGCGAGAACCAAGGATCTGTTTGGAGTTGATATTACCAAAGGAAATGAAAAATAATTTTTAGTTCTGATGTGCAAAGGTTTTTCAATCAAGAAAATTCTGCGCACTAATGATGAATATAAATAAAAAGAGGCTTTATGCCTCTTTTTTTAAAACATCGCATAAGCCCAATAGACAAACAGATAACGTCCAATTTTGGCAATACTGACTATCAAGATAAAACGGGTAAAATTTTCCTTAAGCAAACCGGCAATTAACGTAATTGGATCGCCAATAATCGGCACCCAGCTCAGCAATAATGACCAATAGCCGTATTTCTGATAGGTACTTTGGGCTTTCAGCATCTGCTGCTCAGAGACTGGAAACCATTTTTTATGCTTATATTGCTCAATCTTGAACCCCAGATACCAGTTCACACAGGAACCCAAGATATTTCCAGCACTTGCAATCATGATGAGCAAGGCCGCCGAATAGCTCCCTTGCCATAATAAACCCAGCAAAACCGCTTCCGACTGCAGCGGTAATAAAGTGGCTGCACCAAAAGCGGCAAGAAAGAGCAGAAACAGGGACATCCCGAGACTAGCGGCTTAAACCCAGTTTTTTCTTGGCTTTAAGATATTCCCAATTCGCCCAGACTATAGCCATAACCATGACCAAAATACGTGACCATTGATATTTCTGGGTGATCGGCTCAAGAGCTGTATTTAAAATCTGACGATCTTTGGTATTCAAGGCACTGATCACCTGATCCACATGCACAATTTCAGCAACGAACAGCAGCAGACAAGCTGCGATACCGAAAATAATACTCCAGTAAATTCGAGGATTCGTTTCCACGATTTTAGTAAAGTTCAGGAAAAAATCTTTCATATACTCACCCAATAAAAAACCACCCAAAGGTGGTTTAATCTACTTTTATCTAGTTTAGCACAAAGGCCAGACTTATCTGACCTGTATTGCTAACGCTCTTTGCACCGCTGGACGCGCAGTCAGGCGTGTCACATATTCCTGTACTTCCGGATAATCAGCCAGATCAATCTGCTGCCATTCATGACGTAGCACCCATGGCAAAATAGCCATATCCGCAATCGAATACTCACCAGCTACATATTTCTGACCAATCAGCTGTTTGTTCAGAACCCCGTATAGACGCTTGGTTTCATTGACATAGCGATCAGTAGCATATGGGATACGCTCAGGAGCAAAACGGCTAAAGTGATGATTCTGCCCCAGCATCGGACCCAAGCCACCCATTTGCCACATCAGCCATTGCTCAACTTCAACACGTTGCTGCTCATCATCCGGATAAAACAGGCCGGTTTTACGACCCAAATATTGCAGAATCGCGCCAGATTCAAAGACTGAAATCGGTTCACCACGCGGGCCATCCTGATCCACAATCGCAGGAATTTTGTTATTTGGAGAGATACGTAAAAAATCAGGTTGAAACTGGTCATTTTCCAGAATATTGATCGGGAAAATTTTATACTCCAAGCCCATTTCTTCTAATGCGATGGTAATTTTATGGCCATTGGGCGTTCCCCAATAATAGAGATCAATCATGTTATTACCTGTTACCTTTTCGTTTTTACATGACATTATTGAAATTTGATCTAGTTATAGCATGATTTAAAGCCTTACTTCCGCATATTTTGTTATAGATTCAGCAGTAAAATCGCTAAATTCAAAGCATTATTTTTAGCTCAAGATGGGTTCAAATATTTTTAAATCTTGAGGCTTGAAAAGCTTCGCCTCAATCCTATATTAGAAATAGAGCAATGATCTATTCAGGAGATTGTTTCTAATCACTGAGTTCATATTGAAGAATTGCATGTTGTTTAAAAAACTTTTCTGAGATCAGGAGGTAAGATCAATGAGCAATTTCAGTCTTAGCCCACTATTCCGTCGTAGTATCGGTTTTGACCGCTTTAATGACCTTTTTGATTATGCAATGCAAAGTGAGGCACCGAACTATCCACATTACAACATTGAAAAAACCGGCGACAACAATTACCGCATTGTGGTTTCTGCTGCCGGATTCAATGAAGACCAGCTAGAGATCAATCTGGAAAATCAGGTTCTGACCATTAGCGGTAAAGCGGTGGAAGAAAATTCAGATACGACTGTGGAATTCCTGCATAAAGGCATCGCCCACCGTTCATTCAAATTGTCTTTAAGACTGGATGAACATGTAGAGGTACAACAAGCTGAATTTGAAAATGGTTTATTGAAAATCGAATTGCAGCGCAATGTGCCAGAAGAAAAATTGCCTCGTCAGATTCCGATTGGCAAAAAGCTGTTAGCTGAAAAAAATGAATCTAACGAGCAGCAAAGCTGATCCTCAACGAAAAGAAAGGCCCGAATGGGTCTTTCTTTTTTAGGACAGAATCCTTAAGCTTGAAAGTGTTCAATTTTCACTCCTTATAAAAATAATAATATGAACACATCAGACATTATTCTGTTTCATCAAAGTGCCCAGACGATGAAACATATGGGACTTCTCCTTCTTTGCTATCCCATTGGGATTTTGATGACCTTATACCTTCATACTCCAGATCCTCCTTCCAGTTTTATTCGAGGATTGGTATTTTTATGGCAGGAGTCTCCAAGCTTTTATGGCTATATGCTGGGTTTCCTAATGCTATCGCTCTTGGTATATAGCATTAAACTAAAAATCACCTCGCGGACAATTTATTATACTTTGGCAGGATACCGGATCAGCCTGTGTTTATATCGTGAAGCCGTCCATTATAGCTTTATCAATCCTCAATATGATTCAATTAAGGCACGTACCAAACGCTGGCTAACCAGACTTCCCGCTCATCAAATTAATCAGCGAGATGGCACTCTCGATTTTATTCTTTGTCAGTCCAGTTGGCGCGACCGGCTCTGTTTAAGATTATTCCGGATTCATTTATCGATGTTTTCCCGTCAGCAAGCTAAAGAAATTATTCAGGCCATGCACAGTGCTTGGAATTTAAGATCATAAAAGCTGATTCAAAAGCAATTTTAATCATGAAGTTTAAGCTGAAAGAAATTTATCTCATCAGATTTCAAAGGACAAAAAGCAGTTATTAAAAAATGGTGTTCTGGTTGGGACTTTCCCCTATCACCACATATAGTTGATTTACATAAAATTTCGGCTATGCTTTTCTGAAACAGAATAAAACATTCAATAAATACCATAGATAAAAAAATCTGCCGTAGGTGCACTATGAATTATGTCCGTCGCAACGCCCTAAGTCCATTCATGCTATTGGGCTTGCTCTTCTTTTTATTGATTGTCATTTTACTGCTATTGTTTGGCTGGCCACATTATAAAGTTTGGAAACAAGGGATGGATGGTCAGGCAGCATTGGCTGAAGCAGAACAATCTAAAATGATTCAAGTGCAAGTTGCAAAAGCGGAACTGGAAAGTGCCAAACTGCGTGCAGAAGCTATTAAACTCGTTGGGCAGGCAGCTAAAGATTATCCTGAATATCGCAAGCAGGAATTTATTGGTGCATTTGGTGAAGCCCTACGTGAAGGTCGTATTCAACAAATAATTTATGTACCCACTGAGGCCAATATTCCGATTGTAGAAGCAGGAAAATCCTACCCTACTCAATAAAAAATTAAGTTACCTCATAAAAAAGCCCTGCAAATGCAGGGCTTTTTTCATCAAGAGATGCTTACTTTTTCTTTTTAGGACCAAGCAGCATACCCATTTGACGACCTTCCATTTTTGGTGCTTGTTCAACAACACCATATTCAACGACGTCTGCTTCAACTTTTTGCAGTTGAGCCAGACCCAGTTGCTGGTGAGCCATTTCACGACCACGGAAACGCAGGGTAATTTTAACCTTGTTTCCTTCTTCAAGGAATTTGATGATTGCACGTAATTTTACGTTGTAATCACCTACATCTGTCGCAGGACGTAGCTTGATTTCTTTCACCTGGACTTGATGTTGTTTTTTCTTCGCTTCTTTCTGCTTTTGTTTCAGATCAAACAAATGCTTATTGAAGTCCATGATTTTGCAAACAGGTGGCTCAGCATTGGCTACGATCTCAACAAGATCAAGCTCAACATTTTCTGCTGCGCGCAATGCTTCCGCAAGGCTTACAATACCTTTTTGCTCACCATTTTCGTCTACAAGACGAACTTCTTTAGCACGAATTTCATCATTCAAGGCAGGACGGTTTGATTTATTACCGCCCTGTTGATTACGGTCAGGCTGTTTAATCGCTGTTACTCCACAATGTACCGGCCGCGTTCGGCAACGGCTGCTTTTACTAAGTCAACGAAAGCATCGATTGACATAGTACCCAAATTTTTTCCTGAGCGGGTACGGACATTCACAGTACCTTCCTCTACCTCACGGTCCCCAAGTACCAATAAGTAAGGAATACGCTCTAAAGTACGTTCACGAATCTTAAAGCCGATTTTCTCATTTCTCAAGTCAGAAATTGCACGAATTCCGTTTTCTTTAAGTTTCGCGACGACTGACTCACAAGCCTCGGCTTGAGCATCAGTAATATTCATGACACACGCTTGCACTGGTGATAACCAAGGTGGCATAAAGCCCGCGTAGTGTTCAATCAGTATACCAATAAAACGTTCGAAACTGCCAAGAATTGCACGGTGCAACATCACAGGCTGATCACGATCGTTGTCTTCAGTAACATAAGAGGCATCCAGACGTTCTGGAAGATTGAAGTCACATTGAATGGTACCACACTGCCAGATTCGGCCTAAGCAGTCTTTCAATGAGAATTCGATCTTCGGACCGTAGAATGCACCTTCACCTGGTTGAAGATCCCATTCAAGACCCGCTGCATCTAAAGCATCTGCCAAAGATTTTTCTGCCATATCCCAAAGTGCATCATCACCCACACGTTTTTCAGGACGTGTAGATAACTTCATTTGTACTTCTTCAAAGCCAAAATCTTTGTATACGTCTAGTGTCAATTTGATAAAGTCTGCAACTTCAGTACCGATTTGTTCTTTAGTACAGAAAATATGCGCATCATCTTGGGTAAAACCACGTACACGCATGATGCCGTGTAAAGAACCCGATGGCTCGTTACGGTGACATGAACCAAACTCCGCTAAACGGATTGGAAGATCACGATATGATTTTAAGCCCTGGTTGAACACTTGCACGTGACAAGGACAGTTCATCGGTTTTACAGCGTAGTTACGGTTCTCTGAATGAGTCGTAAACATGTTTTCAGCATAGTTCGCTGCGTGACCTGATTTTTCCCAAAGCGTGAAATCCACCACTTGTGGTGTACGGATTTCAAGGTAACCATTTTCTTGCTGAACTTTACGCATGTATTGTTCAAGCACTTGGTAAATGGTCCAGCCGTTTGGATGCCAGAACACCATACCTGGTGCTTCTTCCTGCATATGGAACAAGTCTAAGGCTTTACCAATTTTACGGTGATCGCGTTTTTCAGCTTCTTCAATACGCTTGATATAAGCTGCGAGCTGTTTCTTATCCGCCCAAGCTGTACCATAGATCCGTTGTAGCTGTTCATTCTTCGCATCACCGCGCCAGTAAGCACCAGAAATTTTAGTCAGTTTGAACGATTTTAGGAATTTGGTATTTGGTACGTGCGGACCACGGCACATATCCAGATAGTCCTGATGGTAGTACAGGCCCATTTGAGTTTCTTCAGGCATGTCTGCGATCAGGCGCAATTTGTATTCTTCGCCACGTGCAGTGAATTCTGCAATCACTTCATCACGTGGAGTCATTTTTTTCACGACGTCATAGTCTTGATCGATGAGCTTTTTCATACGCTCTTCAATCGCAGCCATGTCATCTAAAGTAAATGGACGTGGCATCCAGATGTCATAGTAGAAACCTTCTTCAATGACTGGACCAATGACCATCTTTGCTTCTGGGAACAATTGCTTAACGGCATGACCCACCAAGTGTGCGCAAGAGTGACGAATAATTTCGACACCTTCTTCATCTTTAGGCGTGATGATGTGTAAGGTTGCGTCTTCAGTAATCAGATCGCACGCGTCCACTAGACGATCGTTTACACGACCTGCAACGGTATTTTTTGCAAGACCAGGACCGATGCTTTGAGCAACTTCCATCACAGATACGGCGTGATCAAACTGTTTTTGATCGCCATTTGGCAAAGTGATAATTGGCATATGAAATCCTTAAGGAGTGATGCCCCGTACCATGGAGCATGTCACCGCGAGATTATGATCGAGGGAGAACCTCAAAAGATAAAAACGGTGGATAAATAAAAAATCGCCTAGAATTTTACACGGCTTGAGCCAATGATTAAACCTTTTCCCTAATAAAAATAGGATTTATCACCAAAAAGTTCTTTTGAGCTGCAACGAGTTAAGATCATTATTCGCTCAAGAATTATTTATTCTCTAAAGGTTTGCCACGCTTCAAATTGCCTTTCAGCATAGACATACAAGTGAGAAAACTGGGGAATGATGGCCTCACTTTGGGTCGGCCTTAAAAACACATAATCATCGACTTTCAGTTCGCAAGATTTCGGTACCAGAACCATTTCCTGATTGCTACTGCGTCCATATAAAACATGCGGCTGGCTTTTTTCTGGAAAATAATAGTCCGCCTGCCAGTAGCCACCATACACAAATAGCGCTTTATGCTGATGTGGTAGATGATTCAGCATTTCCAGTCCAGGAATCTGGCTATAAGGCAGCACTTTTAAAATTGGTGTGGCGATCCACGAAGCACATTTTAAAGCAGAGAGATTGTCCAGATCGAAATCGCTGGGTTTAAGTAGCATGGAACCAAAAGCCAGATCATTACAAACACTCTGCTGGCAATGCTGCATAAAGGTCGGACTGCCGCCACCGTTAAAACATAGGTTTTCATGCCATAAATCAGGAAATTGCTGTTGCAGCGTCAGCTTGAATTGTTGATAAATCTGCTGTGATTGCTGATAACTTTTTTCAGGACTTTTGAGAATTTTTGGCAGTTTGGCTACATGCGCATCGTAGCCCATTAATCCGGAAAATTTTAGAGACAAAGGATGCTGCTGAATCAGCTTGAGTAGGGCTATAAACTGCTCCTGACTGTTCACCCCTCCGCGATGCAGCCCCACATCAATTTCAATATTCACATTCAGGCAGAAATTCAGGTTTTGGGCGAGTTGCAGATACTGCTCCAGCCGTGCCTGACTATCGATCAGCCATTGAATATTTACTTGAGTATTTAAGTCCATTTGACCAAACCAGCTTTGATAAAAGCGCTGCGCTGCATGAACCGGCATTGGCTTACCGAGTAGAATGTCCGCTTGCTGAAATGCTCCGATAATTTCCCGAAGATGTGGCAGATGAAATACCATAAAACGCTGGGTATTCAGCTTTTCACTAGCGAATTGAAGCAACTCGGTACTGGACAGAGATTTCACCACCAGACGAGGCTTTAACTGCGGAGGTAGTTTTGCCTGCACAACATCCAGATTATGCTGATACTGAACCAAATCCAGAATCAGTTGTGGTGTACCTGTACCCTGCTGTTTTAGGTCTTGAGTCAGTTGCTGAAAATAAGTTGATCGCATCTTCTACTCCTGCTACTTAGCCAGAAACAGTTGTTTCAAGTAGGGATTCAGCCATTTTTGCTGCGGATCCAGCTGCTGACGTAGCGCTATAAATTCAGGCCATTTTGGATATAAATCGCGCAGCGATGCAGCATGCATGCTATGTAATTTCCCCCAATGCGGTCGCCCCTGATATTTCTGAAAAATCGGTTCAATTAGATTAAAAATGACATGATAATCCTGCTTATAAAACTGATGGATAGAAATTGAAACTGAATCCCGCTGATAGAACGGACTAAGCCAGATATCATCCGCTTTGACATAACGAAACTCGATCGGAAAGAACATCGGCACACGATGCTGCCTTAAACAATGCAGCACTTCTTCCAGACACTGCAAGCCTAGTTCGACCGGAATCTGGTATTCCATTTCATTAAATCGGGTATTACGCGGTGTGGGGAAAATCTGACTGGACCAATCCACAAAACAGGTCGGTTTGACAAAAACACCGAGCAGCTTTTGCAGATAAGGATTGGTAGACGGCAATAACCGTGTCAATTCTGAGCACAACATTAATAAACTATCTTCTGATGGCCAGCTTTCTTTTCTCGGCTGAATGCGGTCATCAGTTTCATCTAGTGTTTTCAGCATGACCTGATCAGCATGCAGAAAAGCCCAAAACTCAATATGCCGATACTGATGTTTCCATTGATCGATATTGGAAAATATGTCTTTTAACGGACACAACCGGATCTGTTCTTTTAATTTATAACGCGGCCGATTTTGCAGGGTGATTTTGGTGAGTATTCCGAGACTGCCCAGTGCTACCCGCCCTGCCTGAAAAATTTCCGTATTTTGCTGCTCATCACATTGCAATAATTCGCCATCTGCAGTCAGTAATTCAAAGCCTTGAACGAAAGCAGATAAACACGGCAAATCAATTCCCGTGCCATGCGTACCGGTCGAGACTGCACCCGCCAGACTTTGCTGATCAATATCGCCTTGATTGATCAAAGCCTGATTAAGAGGGGCTAGATATTCACCCAACTCATATAAACGCGTACCTGCCTGTACAGTACATTGAGCTGTCGCTTCATCTGCATCTATCACGCCTTTGAAATGATCCAGACGAATCAAGACCTCATCGGTTTTAGCTAGTGCACTGAATGAATGTCCTGCACCCACCACACGAATCTGCGCATGTGACTTCACCAGATTTTGCAATTCATTCATTTCTTTAGGCTCAAAAATTTGAGGAGAACTGTACTGGCTTCCTGACCAGTTGCGCCATGTTGCATCCGCCTGTTGTATTTTCATTATTATTCCTTGGCTGAGGCTATATTTAACACCCATTTAGAGTAAAATACCTAAAAAGGCAAATATGGGAACCCATAGGTTCAAAAAAATCGGTGCTTAAAAATAATTTTATTAATATTCAATTATTTAAATTTTTAAAATTATACATTCGCACTCGACTAAAGCATAACTGCAAGACTTCCAAGAATTGCATATCTTTTTTAACAGGATATGAAAAATAAATATAGAACGGAGTTTTACAATGGTTAAGGCATACGATGAATTACCGCGCACCCCTGCCAATTTTGTAGCGCTGTCACCTTTACGCTATCTCGATCGCGCGGCTTATATCTACCCGAATCAAAATGCGATCATTCATGGTAAGCGTCGTATTACCTGGCGTGAAAAATACAATCGTTGCCGTCAGTTTGCCCACCAGCTCCAGAATTTAGGCATCGGTAAAAATGACACCGTTTCAGTTTTACTGCCAAACGTACCTGCGATGATCGAAGCACACTTTGCTGTGCCAATGGCGGGTGCGGTCCTGAATACCTTAAATACCCGTCTGGATGCCAAAACATTGGCGTTCATGCTGGAACATGCTGAGACCAAAGTACTGCTGGTCGATCCAGAATTTTCTGCAGTTGCAACAGAAGCTTTGGCTCTGGTTCCACAGCAAGACATTTATGTGATTGACGTGGCTGATGAGGAATTTGAGGGTGAAGATACCCGTATCGGCCAGATTGAATATGAAGACTGGCTGGCTCAAGGCGATGCCAATTTTGAATGGCATTTACCGGATGATGAATGGAATGCGATTAGCCTGAACTACACTTCTGGAACCACAGGTAACCCGAAAGGCGTGGTTTACCATCACCGTGGCGCCTATATTAATGCAGCCAGTAATATCATTGCCTGTGGCATGATGCCACGTGCCACTTACTTATGGACCTTACCGCTATTCCACTGTAATGGCTGGTGCTTTGCCTGGACCATGGCAGCCAATGGCGGTACGAACGTCTGTTTACGTAAAGTTGATCCGGAACTGATCTTTAAGCTGATTGCTGAACATAAAGTGGATTATTTCTGCGGTGCGCCAATTGTACTATCGATGCTGATCAATACCCCTGAAGAGAAAAAGACCAAGTTTGATCATCGTGTCGAAGTGATGGTAGCCGGTGCTGCGCCTCCTGCTGCAATCATTGAGGGCATGCGCAATATCGGTATTAATGTGACTCATGTCTATGGTCTAACTGAGACCTACGGCCCTTCTGCGCTCTGTGCGTCTCAGGCAGGCTGGTCAGATCTGTCGATTCAGGAGCAGGCGCAATTGCATTCTCGTCAAGGTGTACCATATCCGCTGCAAGATGGCATGAAAGTACTTGATCCTGACACTATGCAGGAAGTGCCACATGATGGTCAGACCATGGGTGAAATCATGTTCCGTGGCAACATCGTCATGAAAGGTTATTTAAAGAATCCGGAAGCAACTGCAGAAGCCTTTGCCGGTGGCTGGTTCCATACTGGCGATCTGGCAGTATGCCAACCTGATGGTTATGCAAAAATCACTGACCGCTCTAAAGATGTGATTATTTCGGGAGGTGAAAACATTTCATCGCTGGAAGTGGAAGAAGTGCTCTATCAGCATCCTGCTATTCTCACGGCAGCCGTGGTGGCAAAACCAGATCCTCGCTGGCAGGAAGTGCCATGTGCCTTTGTCGAACTGAAAGTAGGACAAACTGCCACAGCAGAAGAGATTATCGAATTCTGCAAGCAACATCTGGCGCGTTTTAAAGTACCTAAAGATGTAGTGATTACCGAGATTCCAAAAACTTCAACCGGGAAATTGCAGAAATTTATCCTGCGTGACTGGGCCAAAGAACGCTCAACGGGTGAATTTTCTTAATTTATTAAGACTGTAATATCTAGCTCCACTCCTGAATTTTATTTTTGATGGTGAAAAAGAAAAATTTGATGAGTGGGGTTTTTTTATATTCAGAATAAAGGCAATTAGTTTATTTAAGTGCTGATTAAGGTTCTTATCCTGAAAGATGCCTTACCAAATTAAAGATACAGAATGCGATCAATCAATGAGGTCCACATCTACGTGCTTATTTTTAGGCAATAAAAAACCCCAAGACTTAATATGCTTGGGGTTCTTCAGAATCTTGGTCCCGAGGGTCGGACTCGAACCGACACGTCATCTCTGACAGCGGATTTTGAGTCCGCCGCGTCTACCAATTTCACCACCTCGGGAGTGGATGACGGCTATATTACTCTGTTTCAAAAACTTGTCAACGCAGAAAAAACACATTTGCCTAATTTTAAAACAATTCTTATTTTTTTGTTTTATAATCGAGCAATTCCCGCCATAAAAAAGAAAAAAGTTTATACTAGCCGCAGTTTTTTTATCGTAAATTGTCATGCAACTTTCTGATTTTAGTTTCGATCTCCCTGATGAGCTGATTGCTCGCTATCCTCTTGAACAACGTAGTGCTTCCCGCCTGTTACACCTTGATGCACATGGCCAATATCACGATCACCAGTTCACCGATATTCTGGATTTATTGAATGAAGGCGATTTGCTGGTTCTGAACGATACCAAAGTGATGAAAGCGCGCCTGAAAGGTAAACGTGCCTCTGGTGGTGCAGTTGAAGTACTGGTTGAGCGTATGATGGATCAGTTCATTGCGCATTGTCATATCAAGGCCAGCAACACACCTAAAGCCGGTGCAGAATTATTTATCGGTCCAGATGAAGTCAAAGTCACCGTTCAAGGCCGTCATGAAAATCTGTTTATTGTCGAGTTTTCTCAGCCGATTCTGGATGTGCTGGATCAATACGGTGCGCTACCAATTCCACCTTATTTCAACCGTGAAGCAGAAGAAATTGATACAGTACGTTATCAGACTGTTTTTAACGATCCGACAAAACTGGCCAGTGTGGCTGCACCAACCGCTTCCCTGCACTTCGATGAAGAGTTGCTGAAGAAACTGGAAGAAAAAGGCATTCAGAAAACCTTTGTGACCTTGCATGTCGGTGCAGGTACTTTCCTGCCAGTTCGTACCAATGATATCGAAAACCATATCATGCACAGCGAATGGTGTCAGGTATCGGATGAATCCATGGAATTGATCAAAGCCACCAAAGCACGTGGTAATAAAGTGATTGCTGTCGGTACGACCGCAACCCGTGCGACCGAAAGTGCGGCTCAGGCCAATGGTGGTGAACTGAAAGGCTGGACCGGTGATACTCAAATCTTCATCTATCCGGGTTATGAGTTCAAAGTGGTGGATCGTCTGATTACCAACTTCCATTTACCGGAATCTACCCTGCTCATGCTGGTTTCGGCTCTATCTAACCGCGAAAACATCCTGAATGCTTACAAGCACGCGGTTGAAAGCAAATACCGCTTCTTCAGTTATGGCGATGCCATGCTGATTGATCAAGCGCAATAATCAGCAGGAAACCTCCCCATGCCGATCGAGTCTGTGCAGCATTCCATTCATATTCGACGTAAGAAAAATGAAGTGGTGTTTCGCAATATCGCCCGGCTCTGGGATCTGGGTCGTCAGGCCAAAAGCCATCAGGAATTATTGGATGGCTTGCACCCCTGGAATGGCCCAATTAGCTTAAAATTTGAAAATAATTTACCGCTTGCTCTGGCCGGAATCGGACTCTTTCTGATTGGCTGCATCTTTGTAGCGCCTGCCAATATCTGGATGCAAAGCGGTGTTTTCTTTGGATGCCTATTGGTATTCTGGGCTTATATCAGCTATGAACATCGAAAGCCACTGGATGAAGTCATTCGTTATCTGGAAGATGAGGCGCTCGCCAAAAAATACCAGCTGGCTTTTCAGAGGCAGCCACAACATATTTCTATTCCACTGAATCCCCTACATTTTATTAGCCATTTAAAACGTCTGTTCCCGGTATTTAATCAGGGCTCTCTGAGTAATGAAATTTCACGCTATGCCAGCACTGTCTGGGAAGATGAAGATGGTCAACAACATCAGGTTCTGGTCTTTCAATATCATTATGTGCATGAAGTTCAGGTACGCAATAAAGAAGGTCAACCGGTCAAACTGACTCAGGTACATAAAGACCTTTGGGGAGTATTTGTTTTTGATGTTCAGATTCAGGGGCTAGCCGTGACTACCTCCAGAAAGAAATTTCATTATCCTTATGCTCATCCCTGGCACAGCAGCGATATTCGCACCAACCAGAAATTGAATTTCTTTGGCAGTGATCCGATGCAAATAGCCAAAATGCTCACGCCTGGTTTTGTACTTCGACTGGCGGATTTTTTTGAACAGCGTCAGGGCGATTTACTGTTTCACCCGGAAAGCCATATACTCTGCTATCTGGGACCACATGATTTATTTGAGGTATCCAGTAAACACGATAAAATTAGCGATATTTCCACATTGCGTGGCCATCTCAGAACGTTTAAATTAATAGAATTGGAAAAGTTACATACTGATCTGACGCAATTTTTAAAATAATTATTTTTTTCTGGGGACTACTTTTATGGGATTTTTTGTTTTTGTCATTATCCCGCTTCTGGTCATTATTGCCATTATCATGATTCGTAACAGCATTGTGCGTCATCATAACTCCACTATTCGTGCATGGTCCGATGTCGCCAGCTATGAGCGGCAAAAACTAAAAATCCTGGATGGTCTGCAACCTCTGGTTGAGCAATATTCCAGTTTTGAAAAAGGCACTTTAGAGAAAGTCACTGAACTGCGCCAGAACATTATGAACCTGAATATCCAGGATGCCGATATTGCCCAGTTACAACGGGTTGAAAACCTGAATAAAGAACTGATGCGCAGCCTGAATGTGGTGATTGAAAACTATCCTGAACTGAAAGCAAATGACATTTACCTGAAAATGATGAATGAAATTGAAGAACAGAATGAAAATGTCGGTGCTGCGATTACCATCTACAACCGCAATGTTGAACTCTTCAATAACCAGATTCAGATTTTTCCGCACAATATTATCAATAACATGTTCCTCAGAAAGAAAGCAGTACGCCCTTTCCGTGACCAGACTGTGAGTCAAAACTTTGACTATCGTCCGAACTTCCACTGAGAAAAATCATTACATTTTATAGTTTTTGATTTGCAATACATTGGCTTATGATGAAATAGCGAGAGATAAAGCAATACACTTATAAAACCCAATAAAAAGAATAAAAAATCATGCTGGATTATTTAGAACACTTGCAACAGACGCTGGTCAAGGAATTTTATCAACTGTATGATCGCTATCAGGATGATCACATCTATGCCTGTAGTCTGGTCTTTGATGAATTTTTGCTGCTGGATGATCTGGCGATTTCCACAGAACGTAGCATTTTCCAGGATCCTGAAGATCCACTGCAATATCTGGCCGAACAGGATCGCTGGAATGTACGAAAATGGCGCTATAGAACTCAAGCCTCTTCACAATCTAAACTCGTGCCTTTTAAAACTTGGCTGGCAGAGTATTTTAAAACCCAGCATAGTTTTGGCCATCCTGTCTTAGCTCAACAAAAACAGCTTCCTGCTACTCACTTGGATTTATTGCTAGAAACTTTTAAGCAAGCTAAACATAGACTTTCTGAAGCTTATGGTCTGGATCTAGATTCGATTATCTTTTTCCTCAGCGTTCCGAGCCAACCCGAATGTGAATGCCAATCTGCACTTGAACTTAATACTGAAAGCATTTTACTAAATGACTTTTTTGCTTCACGGCAAGCTCAGCCTTTGCCCACATCTCATAAACACCTCAAGCTTTCGCAAAGCGATAAAGACATCCTGATTGACCTGGAACAAATGCTGGCTATGGAGCCTTATGACTATTTACAAGTAGCGCAGGATGCCTATTTACTGACGCTAGAATCCTATTTTATCGACAGCAATATCTATATCCAGAAACTGATCCAGCATATTGCTGCCATGGCGGCTGAACCCGATGGCAGCTGTGCCTTGAGCCGGGAAGAAATCATGCAGCGTTTACAGCAGTTTTCTGCAAACTCACCTCTTTCACCTGATGTTTCCTCTATTCATCGATAAATAAAATTACAGAGTGAATTCTCTACAATGCTGGCGTTTAAGGTCAGAATCAAGGAAAATAGCGCCCTTTAATTCGCATTAGTAATCAGCGAACTGTTTTTTCGCCTTGATTTGGAACTCTTATGAAGTTTGAAAAATTAGGTCAGTCGGGTCGTGCCCGTCGTGGTCGTTTAACGCTTGAACATGGCGTAGTAGAGACACCTGTCTTTATGCCAGTTGGTACTTATGGCACGGTTAAAGGCATGTTGCCACGTGATGTTGAAGGCATTAAAGCGCAGATTATCCTCGGTAATACCTTCCACCTGTACCTGCGCCCGGGCCTTGAAGTCATCAAGCAGCATGGTGGCCTGCACGGTTTCATGAAATGGGATAAACCGATTCTGACTGACTCAGGCGGCTTCCAGGTCTTCAGTCTGGGTGCAATGCGCAAGATTGAAGAAAAAGGCGTGACCTTCCGCTCACCGATTGATGGTTCAAAAGTTTTCCTTTCACCTGAAATTTCAATGGAAATTCAGCATACATTGAACTCCGATATCGTGATGATTTTTGATGAATGTACGCCTTATCCAGCGACCCATGAAGAAGCGCAAAAATCTTTGCAGCTGTCTTTACGTTGGGCTGAGCGCTGCAAGAAACATCATCATGACGAACTCAACAATAAAAATGCCCTGTTCGGGATTATTCAGGGCGGGATGTATGAAGACCTGCGTGATGAATCCTTAAAAGGCCTGCTTGAGATTGACTTCGACGGTTATGCGATTGGCGGTCTGTCCGTTGGCGAACCGAAAGAAGAAATGATCAAGGTACTGGATTATCTTCCGAACAAAATGCCGGAAAATAAACCGCGTTACCTGATGGGTGTCGGCAAACCGGAAGATATCGTTGAAGGCATCCGTCGTGGTGTAGACATGTTCGACTGCGTCATGCCAACCCGAAATGCACGTAACGGTCATTATTTCGTGACTGATGGTCTGGTGCGTATCCGTAATAGCCAATACCGTCATGATCAAAGCCCGCTTGATCCACATTGCGATTGTTATACCTGTCAGAACTTTACCCGTGCTTATCTGTTCCATTTAGAGAAATGTGGAGAAATGCTGGGTTCTATGCTCGGTACCATCCATAACCTGCGTTATTACCAGCGTTTTACCGAAGATATCCGCAACGCGCTGGATAACGGGACTTTTGATGAATTTGTTCAGGACTTTTACGCTCGTCGTGGCCTAGAAGTTCCACCTTGTCCACAAGATTAATCTTTCAGCATTTGCGCTGAGGAAAAAGACAGGGTAAATTGCAAGAATATGTCAATTTATTATCAAGTTGATCACCAGTTTTTTATTTTAGGAAAATGAAATGAGCCTATTTATTTCGACTGCTCACGCTGCAGGTGAAGCTGCACAACAACCAAGCTTGATGGCTAACCTTTTGATGATTGCGGTTTTTGTTGCAATCTTCTATTTCTTGATCTGGCGCCCTCAATCAAAACGTGCCAAAGAGCACCGTGCTCTGGTTGACAGCCTTGGCGTAGGCAGCGAAGTCGTTTTTGCAGGCGGCTTAATGGGCAAAATCACTAAAATTGAAGGTGATTTCGCAGTGGTTGAGTTGAGCCGCGGTGTAGAAGTCAAAGTTCAACGCGCGAGTGTGATCTCAGTTCTGCCTGAAGGCACTTTAAATAACATTTAATCAAAATTAGTCGTGCTCCCCGCACGACTTTTTCATTTTAAGAAGAAAACGAATGCGTTACCCAGCATGGAAATATGTGCTGATCCTGGTTGTCCTGGTGGTCAGTACTTTATATGCCCTGCCAAGTTTGTATCCAGATGAACCTGCTGTACAGATTTCGGGTGCCAAAGCCGGTACTCAGATTGACGCAGGCATCGTACAAAAAGCAGAGCAGATTTTAACAACTGAAAATATTGCAACTCACGACAATAGCTTTAGTAATAACGCTGCTTTATTACGTGTAAATTCAAGTGAAGCACAGCTGAAAGCCAAAGAAGCTTTACGCCGTGGTTTAGGTGATGAATACGTCGTAGCACTTAACCTTGCTCCAACCACCCCAGAATGGCTACAGAAAATTGGCGCCAAACCAATGAAACTGGGTCTGGACTTACGTGGTGGTGTTCACTTCCTGCTCGAAGTGGATATGGACAAGGCGATTGCACAGCGTATGGACACCTCTGCAACTGACCTGCGTCGTCAGCTGCGTGATAACAACCTGAAATTCAATAGCCTGAATTTAAGCAATAACACCATTGTTGTGCAGTTTGCCAATAATGATGATCGTGCTGCCGTCATGGATTTCTTGCGCCGTAATGGCAATGAATTCAACCAGCAGGCAGTGGCGACTGAAACAGGTTCGACTTTACGCCTCAACTATACCGATACGCGTAAGCAGGAAATCGAATCTTATGCGGTGAACCAGAACTTAACTACTTTACGTAACCGTATTAACGAGTTAGGTGTGGCTGAAGCGCTGGTACAAACCCAAGGTAGCAACCGTATTGTGGTTGAACTTCCGGGTGTACAGGATACCGCAGAAGCAAAACGTGTCTTGGGTCGTACGGCGAACCTGGAATTCCGTCTGGTGTCTGATCTGAATGATCAATACATCGATCCTTATACTGGCCAATTAAGTGGTACAGCTCCAGCAGGAACTCAGGCATTTGCTTATGAATCTCTGGACAGTGGTCGTCAGTTATTGCTAAACCGTAACCGTATTTTGACCGGTGAACGTGTACAAAATGCATCTTCTGGCTTTAGTCAGGATACTGGTGGTGCTGAAGTTAATATTACTTTGGACAGCGCTGGCGGTAAATTGATGGCAGATGCCACACGTAATGCCGTAGGCAAACGTATGGCGGTACTGTTCATTGAGAACAAGCAAAAGATCAGCTACGTAGAAGACCCGGCAACAGGTGCACAAACTGAAGTGCGTACACCATATACCGAATCTGTGGTGATTAACGCTGCTACCATTCAGGCAGTATTGGGTTCTCAATTCCGTATTACCGGTCTGGACTCACCTCAGGAAGCTTCTGAGCTTGCCTTGATGCTACGTGCTGGTGCTCTGGCTGCGCCAATGTATTTCGTTGAAGAACGTGTGATTGGTCCAAGTCTGGGTCAGGAAAATATTGATAAAGGCGTACTCTCTACTCAAATCGGCTTCATTTTAGTGGCGATCTGGATGGTGGTATTCTTCCGTCTGTTCGGTGTCATTGCCAACTTCGCGCTGGTCGTTAACCTGGCAATGATTCTGACAGTGATGTCATGGATTGGCGCTTCCCTCACCCTGCCGGGTATTGCAGGTATCGTGATTACTATCGGTATGGCGGTCGATGCCAACGTACTGATCTGTGAGCGGATACGGGAAGAAATGAAATGGGGCGCCTCGCCGAAACAGGCAATTGTGGCCGGTTATGATCGGGCCTATAACACCATTTTCGACTCGAACTTAACTACCTTCCTGGTAGCGTTCATTCTGTTCGCAATTGGTACTGGTCCGATCAAAGGCTTTGCTGTCACCCTGATGATTGGTATTGTCTGCTCGATGTTTACGGCGATTACCGTAACCCGTGCGATCGTACAGATCATCTATGGCAAAAAACGTAACTTGAAAAAGTTGAGCATTTAGGAGATCGATGATGACTGAAAATACTCAACTGAATCAAAAACAGTATGGTCGTCCTGAAGACGAACGTATCATTCCGTTTATGAAGATTGCATTGCCTGCGGCAGTGTTCTCTATCATCCTGACGGTTGCCAGCATCTTCTTTATTGCGACTAAAGGCTTGAACCTCGGTCTGGACTTTACCGGTGGTGTATCAGCAGAGCTGAACTATACCAATCCGGTAAAACCTGATGATGTAACTCAGGCACTCAGCAAAGCTGGCTTTGATGATGCTGTCGTGCAGACTCTGGGCTCGGAACGTGACCTGATGGTACGTATGCCGGTTCAGGAAGATATTGAAGCAGAAGACCTTACCAAAGCCGTTACTGCAGCAGTTCAGCTGCCAGGCAATGCGGCTCAGGTACCTAAGGTCGATGTAGTCGGTGGACAGGTCGGTAATGAGCTGTATGTGCGTTCTGCGGGTGCAGTTGCTCTTGCCCTCTTGCTGATGCTGGTCTATGTCACTATCCGCTTTGAGTTCAAACTGGCGATGGGTGCGGTACTGTCATTGTTCCACGATATCGTGGTGACGATTGGTATTTTTGCCATGATGCAATGGCCATTTGACCTTACGGTTCTGGCTGCACTACTGGCGATCATCGGTTTCTCACTCAACGATAACATCGTGGTTTCTGACCGTATCCGTGAGAACTTCCGTAAGATCCGGGGTGCCGAACCTGTTGAAATTATCAATATTGCCTTGACTGAAACCTTACGCCGTACCATTCATACTTCTATGACTTTATTACTGGTTGTAGTGGCCATGATGATCATGGGCGGTGCTGGCCTGAAATGGTTCTCGATTGCGATGTTTGTAGGTGTCTTTGTCGGTACCTATTCTTCGATCTATATCGGTACAGCCTTCGCCCTGTGGCGCGGTCTGAATCGTCAGGACTTTATTGTTCAGGTGAAACCAGAGTTTGAAGACGAAAATCAGCTTCCATAAGCTGCCCGTTTTCGATTTCCCTATTCAGCCCATCTTATGATGGGCTGAATTATTTCTGGTCTAAAAAAATTGAATGCTGAGGCACTATGGCAATCACAGGATGGATTTTAGCTATATCAGATTTCTGGAAACTGACCTTGCGGCTTTCATCCAGACTTTGGATCTGATAGCTGTCCTGGTTTTCCGAAATCAGCTCCACAATGAGCTGCAGTCCATTAATTAAATAAAGACACATCAAGCCAGATGGCTGTAAATCAGCTTGCTCATCACAGACCAACCACCAGCCTGCTTTTAGGCTCGGAAAATAATATTGTCCTGTGACCTGAATGGCATAATGCTGAAGCTCCAATTTAAGCCATGGTAAAAGTCTTTCTGCCGAATCTATAGTTTTCATTTTAAAGGCTTGCTGCTCAACAACCTGCATCTGGAACAAATTCATTTTTACAGGACTAGATGCCAATTCAATAACAGGTGCTTGAGCACGATCCAATATTAAACTTTCCAGGCCCAGTTGCTGCTCCAGCTCGCGTGCGGCCTTCTCTCCAATCTGGCGCTTACTGTTCAATAGCTGGGTAATATAGGCTGCAGACAGACCAAAGTGCTCGCAAATCTCTTTGCCATTTTTAAACTGCTGGCTATCAATCAACTGATCGATTACTTTGGCCAGATTATTTCGTCTCAGTTCAAATATTTCCGTGGCACTCATGTTTATTATTTGCTCTTTTCCCTCTTCAGCACACCTTATAACAAAAAAGCCCGCAATTGAATTGCGGGCTTTTCTAATCATGCCTAAAAAGAATCAGTTACCTTGAACCAGACGGCGGGCACTGATAATTCCCGGCTGCTGTTCAAGACGGGCCAATAATTTGGAAAGTTGAGCCAAGCCTTTAACTTCGATCAACAGCTTCATATTGGCAATACCATCTGCTTCAGAAATAGTATTTACCTGACGGATATTGATCTGATCCGAGAAAATCACCTGAGTCAGATCTTTAAGCAAACCACGACGGTCATAGGCTTCCACCACAATCTGCACGCTCTGACCGCGAGTCGGTTGCATTTCCCAGTCGGCTTCTACCGCACGTTCCGGTTCCTGCGAGATCATGCGTACATAATCCGGACAAGCCACCTTATGGATGCTTACACCGCGATTCAGCGTAATATAACCCGCAATCGATTCACCATGCACCGGCTGACAGCACTGGGCTACATGCAGTTCGACGTTATCCAGACCATCAATCAGAATACCATGTGCAGACAAAGTATGGCTGGCACGCGGATTCAACGCCGGTTTCAGCACCAGTTCAGGCTCATCCTGATCCAGATGCATATGACGGTTCACCTGATTGATCAGGGCATGCAGGCTGATATCACCATTCACCAGACCAATCAGAATGTCTTCACCACTTTTCACATTGAAATGGTTGCAATAATCACCCAAGTCGATTGATTTCGGGTGAATTGCTAGACGTGCCAATTCTTTATTCAGAATTTCACGACCCACTTCCAGATTCTTACTGCGATCCTGCTGACGGAACCAGTGACGTAACTTGTCACGGGCACGTGCAGTCTTGATATAACCCAGTGAATTAACCAACCAGTCCCGATTTGGTTCACGGTCTTTCTTGGTCAGAATCTCAACCTGTTCCCCGGTTTTCAAGGCATAGGTTAAAGGTACATAGCGCTGGTTGACCCGGGCTGCATAGCATTTGTTGCCGACTTCCGTATGTACATGATAGGCAAAGTCGAGTACGGTTGACCCTCGTGGTAACTCTTTAATATCACCATCACGGCTGAACACATAGATTTTTTCAAAGCCTTCAAAATCTTGAATATGCTCAAAATTTTCAACTTCCTCTTCTTCATCCTTATGTGCACTGGCTTCATTGCGTTCCTGATAATGCTCAATCACTGCACGCAGGGAATGCAGACGATGATTAAAGGAAGTATCGGTATTTTTCGAACCTTCCTTATAGTTGAAGTGTGAGCATACGCCAAGTTCAGCCTCTTCATGCATCGTATAAGTACGAATCTGCACTTCAAGTGACTTGTTTTCCGCAATCACAGCTGTGTGTAAAGAGCGATAACCATTGGCCTTCGGATTGGTAATATAGTCATCAAACTGATGCGGAATATGTCGCCACAATTGATGTACGATCCCGAGCGTGTGATAACACTCAGGCACACTTTTCACCAATACACGCAGCGCACGGATGTCATACAGCTGGTCGAAGCTCAGGCTTTTGCTTTTCATTTTCCGATAGATCGAATAAATGTGCTTCACCCGGCCGTTAATTTCAGCTTCAATGCCGTGTTCTGCCAGCTCTTCACGCAATTTATCAATCACGAACTGAATATATTGTTCACGTTCCAGACGCTTTTCATTCAGCAAAGAGGCAATTTCTTTATAGCGTTCTGGCGCCAGATAGCGGAAGGCCAGATCTTCGAGTTCCCATTTCAACTGGGCAATCCCGAGACGATGCGCTAGAGGAGAATAAATGGTGAGAATTTCTCGTGCGACCCGTTCTTGCCGTTCACGTGAAGAATTGGCCAGTTCGCGCAGTGCATAGGTACGTTCTGCCAGCTTGATTAACACGACGCGGACATCTTCTGTCACTGAAATCAGCATCTTGTAAATGCCAGACAGATGTTCACGCTGGTTATTATTAAAGTGATCTTCCAGGCGTTTATTTTTTTCAATCAGCTCAGACAGCTTACCCATGGACAGCGTGCCTTTGACCAGACTGTAGACCTGTTCACCGAATTTTTCCTGCACTTCTGCCAGTGGCATGACGCCTTCACGTACTGCGCGGTAAAGCATGGCAGCGGACAAGGTATCTTCATCGACATAGAGATGCGCGAGAATATCCGCCATTTCAATACCGGTATAGAAGGTATTAGAGCGATGCTGAATCGTACTTTGTAGCTCTTTTTCTAAGGTTAAACGGGCAACTTCTTCGAGCTGCTTCAGGGGAGCCCCGTCTAATATGCCACGAACCCGATCTAACCATTCAGTCAGATCCTGCTGTGCTTGTTCGGCATGTTCTACAGTCGCCTCCTGTGACAACTCAGTGAGCCGCCCAGGCAGTTGCTCACGTACTGTGACCATACCCTTCTCCTACTTTTAGATACATCATCTCTTTGATCGTTTATTTAATTTTCTTTTTCGAACAAGGCAATCGACTCGACATGTCCGGTATGCGTAAACATATCCATCACACCGGCTTTCGTTAGCTGATAACCCTGTTGTACCAGTAGCCCTGCATCTCTTGCAAGCGTAGCAGGATTACATGACACATAAACGATTCTTTTGGCACCAAACTGAGGAATATAATGCATGACTTCTTCTGCTCCAGCACGTGGCGGGTCGATTAATAATGCATCAAATCCTTGATTTGCCCAAGACTGGTGCGAAAAATCTTTGGTTAAATCTTGTGAATAGAACGAAACTTGTGCAATACCATTATTGTTAGCATTTTCCGCACCGCGTTGCACCATTTCCTCACTTCCCTCAACCGCAACCACCTGACCAGACGCACCAACACAGCGCGCCAGTGGCAAAGAAAAGTTTCCTAATCCACAAAACAGATCCAGAACGCGTTCGCTCTGCTGTAATTGAAGCAAATCACATGCCAAGCGCACCATTTGCGGATTGATCGTTGAATTGACCTGAGTGAAGTCCAATGGATTAAAACCGAATTCCACATCAAAGTCATCAAGACCATAGTGTAAGCGTGCTGCCTGTTCAGGCTCATCAATCCGCTTCAAATAATCTTGGCCTGCAGGCTGCAAATAAAGCTGCCAACCTTTCTCTAACGTAAATTGGCGCAATCGGTTGACATCTGTTACCGATAATTCTGCGGTTTCACGAATGAGCAACGCAATGTCATGATCACCCATAGCCAATTCTATATGACCAATATCTGCCTGACCATCGAGACTTTGGAGCAATTGTTTAAGACGTGTAACCGATCCAAACTCGCGATCCAGGATCATGCAGCGGTCAATCGAAGTCAGCTTATTGGTCTGGTTTTCACGAAAACCGACCACCAGCTTGTCTTTTTGAGGCAGATAGCGCACCCCAATCCGGGCTTTACGACGGTAATCTTCACGTTGTGAACGTAGCGGTGGCAACCATTCTTCAGGCTGAATCCCGGCAAAATGCTGCAAATGTGATTTCAGAACATTCTGCTTAAGTTCAATCTGTGCATCTGGATGGATATGCTGCATATTGCAGCCGCCGCATACGCCAAAATGTGGACACACAGGTTTGACCCTGATCTCGGAAGCCTCACTGAGCAACTCAAGGCTATCCGCCTCTTCCAGTTTTTTGACTTCACGGGTAATGCGGGCACGTACGGTTTCACCCGGCAAGGCATAGCGGATAAAGACTTTCTTACCATGCTTTTCAAGTGGATGATCCGGATGTGAACCATAGTGAGCGATGCCACGTCCTTCATGTGAGAGTGATTCAACCTGAAAAATATACTCGGATTGCGGCGCTGGACGTGGTTGTACTCGACGTTTCATGAAAACCTAGGATGTGGAGATGGGAAAATCAAAACGGGTAAATTCAGTTCTTTGTGAGGTTTCACGCCAGACTGATAAAAAATCTGCATGTTGCGGCTGGGTATGCAGGTATTGAATCGTACTCTGCACCAGATGCTGATAATCAGGCAACATCAACTGGCCTTTTAGCAACAGCCAGCGAATATAGACCAACCAGGTATTGAGCACATCACCTTCGCAATAGCTGGTGAGTGCGTTCCATTGCTGGTTACGTACATATTCAGGTACATGATAGCCACCATCACCACGCTTGCCTGGATAACCCAGTAAATGAGCAACATCATCCAGTTTCTGAAAATGACGGGCATGAAACATGGCCATAACATCCATCAAATCAACATGACGCTGATGGTAACGATTCTGGTAGTTATTATAACGCTTTTGCGTATCAATTTCGCCCTGATCGAACAGACTTGGGGCAGATAAACCATGATACATGGCCCGATAAAGAATAACCGGCAGGTCAAATTGTGAGCCATTCCAACTGACTAGCGTCGGATGACGCTTGTCAAAAATAGATAAGAATTTTTTTAAAATCTCTGCTTCACTGTACTGTTCACGGCTGAAAGAAAACAGGCGCATGCCCTGTTCATCCATCCATAAACCGGAAATACAAACAATCTCATGCAGTGGCAGACGCTGAAAGTCCGAGCCTGATTCCTGACGGCGTAATTTGGTCAGAGCCTGATCCAGATCAGCCTCAGACAGATCCAGACCAAACAGATGCGCGCCTGATTTAAGATCGGTTTGAGTTTCAATATCGAAAGTTAAAACAGGCAGGCGCATAAAAGATTTCTCAAAAATTATTCAGGGTCTTGTACAGAGAATAAGCCTGTAGACAGGTAACGGTCACCACGGTCACAGATAATACACACAATTACTGCATCCGGATTTTCTTCTGCGAGCTTGATGGATGCCCAAACTGCACCGCCAGAAGATGTACCGGCACTGATACCTTCTTTTTGCGCCAGTTTACGCATGGTGCGTTCCGCTTCAATCTGTGGAATATCGATAATACGGTCGATACGGCTACGATCAAAAATCGTTGGCAAATATTCTTCTGGCCAGCGACGGATACCGGCAATGCTAGAACCATCAGATGGCTGTAGGCCCACAATCTGAATATCCGGATTCATTTCTTTCAGATATTTAGATACGCCCATGATCGTACCTGTAGTACCCATTGAGCTGACAAAGTGTGTAATTTTGCCACCTGTTTGCTGCCAGATTTCAGGACCTGTGGTCAGGTAATGCGCTTCGACATTGTCCGGGTTACCAAACTGGTTTAACACCAGACCTTTACCTTCAGCCTGCATTTGCAAGGCCAGATCACGTGCACCTTCCATGCCCTGCTCTTTGGTCACTTCAATCAGTTCAGCACCATAAGCACGCATTGCGTCCTTACGTTCCTGACTCATGTTATTCGGCATAATCAGCTGCATCTTGTAACCACGCATGGCCGCAACCATCGCCAATGCAATCCCTGTATTTCCGCTGGTCGCCTCAATCAAGGTATCACCCGGTTTGATCTGTCCGCGCTTTTCCGCCTGCATGATCATGTTATACGCTGGACGGTCCTTGACCGAGCCTGCCGGATTATTTCCTTCGAGTTTTGCAAGTACTGTGGCTTGAGTGTGACTAGCCAGACGCTGCAAACGCACCAGTGGCGTTTTGCCTACATAATGGTCCAGTAAAAATTCGTCTGCTTGAAAATCAGGGGTGGTATTACTCATTATTTGCACCTATATCGAGGTGCGGCTATTGTATGAAAAAATGCATTTCCCTGCACCCATTTATAGCAGTGCTTTTGCATAAAACTGTATAGATCACGATCAGCACGGCCAATTCGCCCTGTTTTAGCTTGATAAAACTCCTCAATCGTGACAGTGACTTAGCTCACTTCTCCCCCTGAAAAGATTTGCTTAAACACACATAATGACTGTT
Source organism: Acinetobacter sp. YH12137 (assembly GCF_013418535.1). Classification (NCBI taxonomy): domain Bacteria; kingdom Pseudomonadati; phylum Pseudomonadota; class Gammaproteobacteria; order Moraxellales; family Moraxellaceae; genus Acinetobacter; species Acinetobacter sp. YH12137. Next base: position 55,063 of record NZ_VPBW01000011.1, read on the forward strand.
CAGCGCAATGGTTCTTATTTTCTGCGTTAATCTGGAGCTTTAGAAAAATAATGCTGAAATTTTAACAGTAGATTTAAAGCATGCTAATATGCAAAGCATAAGGAAAATACTGCTTGAATCATGTCAAATATCAACAAAAAGCTGTTTAAACGCCTACACTTAAATCATGCTTATGGACAGCTGATTGCACTGATTTTTGTACCCATTACTATTCTGGCCTGTGTTGGTGCTGCTCTGGTCATTTCAGAAACTTCCAATGCTGCCCGTGCCCAGCAAAAGCAGATGGCCATTGCGATTCTGACCCGTTTTCAGGCCACTTCTGAATATGCGCTGGACATTTTGAGCCTTTATCCATGGCAATATGAACAAGCTCATGACGCCATGCAAAATATGCTGAATGAAAAGCATCTGGTTCGTGCGGCTATTCTGGATGAAAATGGTAAAAGTAAACTCGGTATTGGGTTTCAGGAACAGGCGCCTTGGCCGGACTTTAAAAAAGACGGCAATTTTGTTGGCCCAATCTTAGATAAAAACAATCATATTTATGCAGTCAAAGTAAATGAAAATGGCATGAATGCAGGCTGGCTGGCGATCGAACTGGACAATCAGCCCTTAGAAATTGCCCGCTACCGGGTCCTGATCGTTTTGATTGCGACCGGCTTATTGACCTTATTGCTCTTGTTGTTATGTCTGAATTTCTATTCTCGTCGCTGGATTGCACCGATGTATGAGATTCGCATGCAGCTACAACGCCTGAATGCCGATACCCTAGATCAGCATATGGTGATTAACAGTACCGGTGAACTGCGTCTTTTGCAGCGTGATATTGCCAATGTGGTGAAACGTCTGCATTTCAGTTTTCTGGAATTGCGCGAGCATACCGAACAGACTGAAGATGATTTGCGCCGTACTCTAGATACTTTAGAAGTTCAAAATATTACTTATCGTCAGGCACGTGATCAGGCGATTTCGGCCAACCAGGCCAAGTCGGTGTTTCTGGCCAATATTTCCCATGAATTACGCACACCCTTAAATAGTATTGATGGTTTTATTCACCTGCTGCTGCGTCAAGGCAATCTTAGCAATGAGCAAAGCCTGTATTTACAGACCATCCGCAAATCTTCTGCGCATCTGCTGGCCCTGATCAATGATGTACTGGATTTCTCCAAGATCGATGCCGGCAAACTGGAACTGGAAACCGCACCTTTTGATCTGGAAGAAGCCATTTTCGATGTGATGGACATGCTCTCGCCACTGGCTGCACAGAAGCATATCGATATGGCATTCTATTTTGCAGACAATGTGCCAAAACATGTGATTGGTGATGTACTACGCTTCAAGCAGATTCTGACCAACCTGATTTCCAATGCGATCAAGTTTACTCCAGATGGCGAAATCATTGTCCGGGCACGCATGGAGCACGATGATATTGGACAATGTCTGCTGCATTTCAGTGTTCAGGACAGCGGCATTGGCCTGAGCGGAACTGACCGCAAGAAACTGTTTGAATCGTTCTCGCAAGGCGACACCTCGGTCACCCGCCAATTCGGTGGTACAGGTCTAGGGCTGGCCATTTCTAAGCAACTGGTTCACCTGATGCATGGTCAGATCGGCTTTGAAGATAACCAGGAACGTGCACCAACAGAAAAAGGCTCAACCTTCTGGTTTACTGCCCAATTCCCGGTGGATGAAGATATTGTTCATGAACATCCTGACTTCAGTGATCTGACCGTTGTGTCTTATCTTGCCCATCCGGCAACAGCGAATGTTTTGAGACATTATCTGGAAAATTATCGCGTTAAACATATTGAATCGACTTCCATTCTGGATCTGTTCAGTCGTCTGAACCATTTACAGAATATTGAGAATACCTGGCTGATTGTTGACCATAGTGGCGATAGCCAGGCTCTACTGACAGAAATTCGCTCTCGCTATCAGGGGCATCTGGCTGTGTATGGTTATCAGATGCAGCTAGATCCGAACATGCTGAATGATCATCGTGCTCGTGCCCTGCATCAGCCACTGAGTCGTAGTGCCTTGATCCAACTGCTCGGCAATCAACCCGTCTTCGATCAGGAACAGCATGAAGACTTTAATGGTCAGGGACTGCATATCCTTGCCGTTGATGACCATTTGCCGAACCTGATTGTTCTGGAAGCTTTACTGGCCGAACTGAATGTCACCACGACCAAAGCCATTAGCGGACAGGAAGCGATTGATATCATCCAGAGCCGTTATGAACAGGGTCTGCCGTCCTTTGACCTGGTGTTTATGGATATCCAGATGCCAGTGATGTCGGGTATCGATACCACCCGTGCAATCCGTTCACTGGAATCAACTTTTGAAAATCATCAGCGTCTGCCGATTATTGCCCTGACAGCACATGCCCTTTCCGATGAGAAGCAAAAACTGTTGCAAAATGGTATGGATGATTATGTCACTAAGCCTATTCAGATTGATCAGATCGTGCAGATCCTGACGCATTGGACGACTGAGAGTTTTAAAAAGATTCCGGTGCTGGAACGTGCCAATGTCATTGATGCGCTGGATCCGAATATTCTGGACTGGCAGCAAAGCCTGCAACTGGCGGCCAATAAAGAAGATCTGGCCGTCGATCTGCTCAGCATGCTGGTCGACAGTTTTGAAAAAGAGCTGGATGAAATTGAGCAATTAATTGAGCTGGAAGATTTTCCGCAGCTGGAACATGTTTTGCACCGTCTCTATGGGGCTACTCGTTATGTCGGCACACCGACTCTGCAAAAAGTTACCGGAAGTTTTGAGCAGTTTGTCTCGACCTTGCGTAAGGAACGCCGTAAGGCCGATGACAGTTTTGTTCAGGAAGTATTGAAATATCTGGATGAACTGAAAGCCGTAATTGAGCAGGTAGAACAGGCAGCCCAGCAAATCTTAAACAAGCATAGTGGTTAAATCATTGTTGTTTTAATCACTCATATCTGTATGACTGCGCTGTCATGCAAGCACAGATTGCTCATGCTATGCTCGCTTACAGAAAAATTAAGGATGAATACCATGTCACTTGTGCGCTTTGAAAAAAATAATGGAATTGCCACGGTTACTCTCAGCCGTCCAGACAAACGTAATGCTATGAGCTTTGCCCTGCTGCGTGAACTGGTGCAGATTGCGAACCGGATTAAAAAAGACAAGTCAGTGCGTTGTGTCATTTTAACCGGTGAAGCGCAGGTCTTTAGTGCCGGCATTGACTTGGCCGATTTAAATAATCCTAAAAATCGGGCCTATGCGGCTTGGGAACTGATCCGTCCTGGACAGAGCTTATTCCAGAAAGCTTTTCTGGTCTGGCAGGAACTGCCTGTCCCCGTCATTGCAGCCATTGAAGGTTTCTGCTTTGGTGCAGGTATGCAACTTGCGCTGGCTGCGGATATCCGGATCGCTCACCCTGCGACCAAAATGTCAATTATGGAAACTCGTTGGGGCCTAGTACCAGACATGGGATTAACGCGTTCACTCAAAGGTCTGATCGGGATTGATCTGGCCAAAGAGCTGACCTTAACCGCACGTATTTTTGAAGGTGCCTATGCCAAAGAAATTGGCCTGATCACCCATGTTGATGAACAGCCATTAGCAAAAGCACAAGCTTTGGCTGAAGAAATGTTACAACGCTCTCCAGATGCCTTGATGGCCTCTAAATTTGTGCTGGATGCGATGGAGCACAAACCCAACAAGTCATTGCGTATGGAAAAAATCTGGCAGCTTAAACTGTTACTCGGTAAAAACAGTCAACTGGCACGCAAGAAGGATAAAAATCCAGACGTGCAGTTTGTGCCACGTCAATATCGATAATTATGGCTGAAGCAAAATCAAAAGATGAGAGATAAAATGCAATTCGATCATGATAGCAAAATTGCCTTTTTAGGTATGGGACTCATGGGCAGTCGTATGGCAACCCGCTTGCTAAAAGCAGGTTTTCAAGTTGCAGTCTGGAACCGTACGGCCAGTGCCTGCGATCCTTTGTTTGCTCTTGGAGCCACTCCGCTATCTCTAGATCAAATTGCAAATTATCCGGTTATTCTGACTTGTCTGGCAGATGATGCGGCAGTGCAATCGGTCTTTGAGCAGATTCAGCCCAATCTAGTGGCTGGACAGGTTATTGTCGATTTTTCCAGTCTTTCCGTACATCAAACCAAAACTCTAGCTGAACAGGCCCAAGCTAAACAAGCGATCTGGATTGACTCTCCTGTGTCTGGCGGTACAGTCGGTGCAGAACAAGGCACGCTAGTCATCTTCGCTGGTGGTGATACAGAAACTATTACCGCACTTGATCCCATCTATACCGTGCTTTCACAACGTGTTACTCGTATGGGGGATACGGGAACCGGTCAGGCGACTAAAATCTGTAATCAGCTGATTGTGGCAGCGAATAGCACCTTGATTGCTGAAGCAGTAGCTTTGGCCGATCGTGCCGGTGTGGATACTGCCTTGCTTGCACCCGCATTAGCTGGTGGTTTTGCTGACTCCAAGCCTTTTCAGATTCTGGCCCCACGTATGGCCAGCCAGACGTTTGAACCCGTGCAATGGAAAGTGCAGACACTGTCTAAAGACCTGAACAATGCGGTGCAACTGGCTGCTACTTTGTCTTTGGATATCCCTGTGGCAAGCCAGGCCCTGTCTCAACTCAAAGCCCATCAGCAAGACGGATTTGCTGAGGCCGATCTGGCTACTGTAATCAAGCATGTAGACCGCTAATATTACATTTCAATATTCTGCCTTGAGCAAGGAAAAGCCCATGACCAAACTCGCCGTTAACCTCTCCATGATTTTTACGGAAGTACCTTTGTTAGAACGTTTTGCCTTGGCTCATGCGCACGGTTTTAAACATGTGGAAATCCAGTTTCCCTATGAACTGAGCATTGAGCAGATTCAGCAGCAGCTTCAGTTGCATGATCTGGACATCTGCCTGATTAATGTGCCTGCTGGTGATCTGATGCAAGGTGGACACGGTCTGGCCGGTATTCCTGGACAGGAAATCGAGTTTCGTCATGCTGTAGAGCAGGCCATTCAATATGCGACTGCTCTGAATGTGCCAAGTGTCAATATTCTGGCCGGCAAACAGCCACTGGATTGTGACCTGCTTCCTTGCCTGAACACCTTGGCGAGTAATCTGAAAATTGCCTGCTCCATGCTCTCTGATTATCAGATTCAGCCGGTCTTTGAAATGATCAACGGTCAGGACATGCCACGTTTCCTGATTCAGAATGTGGCTCAGGCTCAGGAGATGCTGGAAGCTGTTAATCATCCTGCCTTGAAAATGCAATATGACTGTTATCACATGGCCATGATGGGTGAAGATGTACTTGAAGCCTTAAAAGAAAATATTGCAGAGATTGGTCATATCCAGTTTGCAGACTGCCCGGGGCGTCATCAACCCAATACCGCTTCCATTCCATATTATGAGATTTTTCAATGGTTAGAGAATAGCCAATACAATGGTTATGTCGCAGCCGAATATAAACCTCTGGGGACTTCGGAAGAATCCTTTGGCTGGAAAGAACAGTTCTTCCCGGAGTATGACTAAAGCGGCGGAAGGTGCATTTGAAATTTTGGGCTAAAACCGCTATATTAGATCATGCATAATTGTTAGGAAATTATACTCCCTATGAATTTAGAACCATCGCCCAGCGCTTCTAATTCTCACGATCACACTATGAATTCTCATGCACAAGCAGTAAACGCATGCTTGAAAGTTGTACATGCAGCCCTCGAAGATGTAAAGGCTAAAGAAGTTGTTCAGCTTGATGTTGCTAGCATCAGTAACGTGGCAGATGCCATGGTGATTGCAAGCGGTACATCAACCCGTCATATCAAATCACTTGCAGATAATGTTGCTGAAGAAGCACGTAAAGCAGGTTTCCGTCCGCTTGGTATCGAAGGCGAACGTGATGCAGAATGGATCCTGATTGATCTAGGTTTTGTTGTAGTGCACTGCATGCTGCCTACAGCGCGTAAATTCTATGACCTAGAAAGCCTATGGCGCAATCCTGCAGATTCTGTAGCATAAATATCGAATATTCAAAAAAAGCGACCTATGTAGGTCGCTTTTTTTTATATTGTTTAACTTGAATCGAAAAAGAAATTTATGGGTCAAAAACTTTAATGAATTCGTTTTTTGATCAGATTTAATCATTCAGCCTATTTTTTAAACGTTTTGTTGCAATTTTATCCAGATCAATTTTCTAAAAATAAAACACCGTAGCTAATTTTATTTTGTAATTCTTCCCGATTCATCTTTTATATAGGAGGGAAAATTTCTCTCTTATTTAAATAGAAAAATCCTCCTTTTAAAAGGAGGATTTAAGATGATTCAGCGAATGGAAAGTCTTAGTGACCTGTACCATTAATCGCTTTAGTCATATCTTCCACAACTTTCTTCGCATCACCGAAAATCATCATGGTCTTGTCGTTATAGAACAAGTCATTGTCCAGACCTGCATAACCGGTCGCCATAGAACGCTTGATGACCATGATGGTACGTGCCTTATGAGCTTCCAGAATTGGCATGCCGTAGATTGGTGAGTTCGGATCGTCTTTTGCAGCCGGGTTTACAACGTCGTTTGCACCAATAACCAGTACTACGTCAGTTGCCGGGAAGTCCGAGTTGATCTCGTCCATTTCCAGAATGTCTTCATAAGGAACATCAGCTTCTGCAAGCAATACGTTCATATGACCTGGCATACGACCAGCAACCGGGTGAATCGCAAAACGTACAGTCACGCCCTGCTCTTTCAGCAAATTTGCCAGCTCTTTGACTGCGTTTTGTGCACGGCCTTGTGCCATACCATAACCCGGTACAATGACAACGCTGTCTGCATTTGACATTAAGAAGCCAGCATCATCTGCAGAACCTGAACGGTAGTTACGTTGCACTTGTGCACCCGCAGCAGCTGTCGGCGCAGCTGCACCACCCATCGCACCACCAAACAATACATTGATGATTGAACGGTTCATCGCTTTACACATGATGTAAGACAGAATCGCACCTGAAGAACCAACCAGCGAACCCGCAACGATCAGCATGTTGTTTTCCAGTGTGAAACCAATCCCCGCTGCTGCCCAGCCTGAGAATGAGTTCAACAGCGAAACCACAACCGGCATATCACCGCCGCCAACTGGCGCAATCCATACCCAGCCAAATGCCAGCGCAAGACCAGTCATTGCCCAGAAAGATGTCATGCTACCTGTCAGGAAGAAGTGAATCCCTGCTGCCAGCATTGCAATAAAGATCAGAGCCTGAACCGGTTTTACCCAGCCACCTGAAATGGTTTTTGCCCATTTCTTTGCAGCCAGCTTACCGTATGCAAATACAGAAGCAGTAAAGGTAATCGCACCAACAAAACAGCCCACAAACAGTTCAAACAGGTGAACCTTGCTCATTTCATGGAAAGTCACACCATTTGCAGCTAACAGGTCCGGGCCCAATTCAACCAGCTTGTTGTTATGGATAATTGCCGCAACTGCAATCAGTACCGCAGCCAGACCCACCAGTGAGTGCATGAGTGCTACTGTTTCTGGCATCTGGGTCATTGGTACAGTACGTGCACGCGCAATACCCACCACTGCACCCGCAGCCATTGCTGCAAGAATCATCCAGACTACTGGATTTTCAGCAACAAAGAATGTGGTCACTACAGCAATCGCCATGGCGATCATACCGTAGCGGTTACCTGCAATTGCAGTTTTAGGACCAGATAAACCACGTAGCGTTAAGATAAAAAGAACGGCGCCAATCAGGTAGAACCAATCCGCATACTCTCGAATAAATTCCATGGTTTAACCCTCTTTTTTCTTTTGCTTAGGTTTGAACATTTCCAGCATACGTGCAGTCACGGCAAAGCCACCGAAAATATTAATGCTCGCCAGAAATACTGCGATTGCCCCCAGTACACTCACCACGTTAATGGTCTGGAAATCCACGCTGCCTTCAACGCCCACCATTGGCAGGCCAACAGTTTGAATCATTGCGCCCACGATAATGATCGAAGACAAGGCATTGGTCACCGCCATCAATGGCGTATGTAGTGCTGGTGTTACCCCCCAAACCACGTAGTAACCCACGAAGATGGCCAGGACGAAAATCGTAATTGTTTCAACCATGAGTCTGCTCCTTAACCACGTTTTAACAGCACTTGGCCGCCGTGAGTGACAAGTAGGGCTTTTTGAATTTCATCTTCCTGATTCAGGACAAAGTTCTTATCTGCATCAAAAAGTGTTTCAACAAAGTTATACACGTTACGTGCATATAGCGCTGAAGCTTCAGTCGACACCGTTGATGGAATATTTGGAACACCCAGAATCTTCACACCATTTTCAGTCACAACAGTTTCACCGCACTTAGAACCTTCCACGTTACCGCCTGATTCCACTGCCATATCCAGAATCACTGAGCCTGGTTTCATCTTGGCTACAGTTTCAGCACGGATTAAGCGTGGTGCATCACGACCTGGTAACAATGCAGTGGTAATCACGATATCGGCATTCGATACCGCTTTATCGACAATCGCTGCCTGATCCTTGATGTACTGTTCACCTGGCATCCAGCCATAACCGTTTTTAGCTGCTTCATCAGCACGTGCCTGCTCTTCAGGAGACATTGGCACGTCTAGCCATTTACCACCCAAAGACTCAACCTGATCTTTGGCAGTCGGACGAAGGTCAGTTGCTTCTACGACTGCACCCAGGCGTTTCGCTGTTGCAATTGCTTGAAGGCCTGCTACCCCGACACCCATGATCACGACACGAGCCGGTTTTACCGTACCTGCCGCTGTCATCAGCATAGGGAACATGCGCTGATATTCAGCAGCAGCTAAAAGCACTGATTTATAACCTGCAAGGTTCGCTTGCGAAGACAATACGTCCATGTTTTGCGCACGTGATAGAGTACGTGGCAAAAGCTCAAGAGCAAATGCAGACACATTCTGTGCCGCGAACTGGTCAAGCTCGGTATTGCGGTATGGGTCAAACATCGCTACAACCGTGGTGTTGGCTGACAGCTTTTGAATTTCCTCACCCTTCGGTGCACGAACTTTCAAAACTATCTGGCTACCGGTGTAGGCATCATCCGTAATTTTGGCACCAACTTGCTCATAGGCACTGTCGATGTAAGCAGCTTTAACACCTGCTCCACGTTCGATCACCACACTATGACCAGCGCTGATCAATTTCTTTACTGTCTCAGGCGTCGCAGCGACGCGATTTTCACCGACGACAGTTTCGGCTGGAATTCCAATCTGCATGAGCGTCCCTCAAGCTAATTTTTTCTTAAGTAAACACCGTGATTTACGGTGCTTCCCCTCAGGATGTGTTTTTGTTGAATTTTTGGATTCTAATTAAACTTCTAGAAATTACTACCTATTATTTATTTAATAAATACCCATATTTTGAACTGACGATTCATAAAAATGATGCTGTCATATAGCATTTATTAGTTCAGCCTGATTATTTTGATTTGCTGAATTTATAAACGATATTCATTCTCTTGAACGATGACTGTTTTCCTGGTTATTTTTTATTAGATTACTTTTTGTTTTATTTTGTTACATTGATCATTCTGACAGATATTTCATTTTTCCTGCTCAGCAAATCTTTATTTCAAATGAACTGATAAAGCCTAAATTAGGGCACTTTTCTAGGGCAGTTTTCTGTTTTTGACCTTTTTGACAAATTTAATCTACTTTGGAATATTCATTTTTAAGATCTAAAAATACTGTTTTCCTATAACTTTTTCATTTTTCACTCATAAAAAATATGAATTAATGATGAAAAAATTGATTTAGGATTCACTTATTTGACTTATTCAGCTCAAGTCTTAAGACTTGCCTGAAATAGGTGAAAAAAATATTCTGCAACATTTATTATATTAATACTCAGTCCACTGTTAGATTTACGAACTCTTCATTTTGCACCAATTTTGGGCAATCACTGATTCAGATGGATCTCTGTCACTTGGTCTTAAATGAGATGACTTAATACAAAGCGCTTCCACGTACATTTTCTTAAGTGAAAAAGTTAAATTTCTAGCGAATTTTCATCTCTTATCAATCCAGAAAAGTACTTTTTTGTGGCATTTCTCTTCTATGAGTGCGAGTACTTTGCACTATTTTTCTACTTTTATCCTGACGGGTTTTCGCCTATAGTGCCTGCAACTTCTGCATCATCTTTGATGTTCTTTATAAAAATTCTCCCTGAGCTTAAGGTACTTGCCATGTCTCCTCCTCTCGATATCAGTCAAAATAAATCTCTGTTATGGCTGATGGCGATCGCATGTGGTTTATGTGCAGGTGCAAACTATTATTGCCAACCGCTTATCTCCTCAATTCAGCAATATTATCAGGTACCAGAATCCCAAGTGGCGCTGACCGTGACCTTTGCGCAGGTGTCTTATGCCTTGGGCCTGCTGTTTATTGTGCCTTTGGGAGACATGCTGAATAAGTCCAGACTCATTCCTTTCTTGATGTTTGGTGCCGCATTAGGCTTGCTGATCTGTGCCACAGCAGTCAACCTGCCGATGCTCTGGGTGGGGACTATTATTGCCGGGCTATTTTCTGTTGCTGCCCAGATTCTGATTCCTTTAGCTACGATGGCTGTCCGACCTGAAAAAACCGGAGAAGTGGTCGGTTTTCTCATGAGTGGCTTATTAGTCGGTATCTTATTGTCGACCAGTATTGCCGGATTGCTTTCTGACCTGTTTCACTGGAAAACCATTTATGCGCTCAGCAGTATGGCACTGCTGGTTTTGGGCTTTTATTTAAAAGGACAATTACCCAGCATGCCGCGTATGCGTATCAGCTATGCAGCAATTTTTAAATCGATGGGTATGCTACTGCGTGAGGAACCGCGACTGGGCTTACGCTCCCTGATTGGTGCATGTGCCTTTGCCGCCATGAGTATGCTGTTTTCAACCATTGCCCTGCTGCTGACCCAGAAACCTTTTCATCTTTCTGATGTGATAGTGGGCCTAGTAACACTAGTTGGTGTTTTTGGTGCGCTGTCGACTCAGGTTATTGGCAAATGGGCGGATCGTGGTTATATCAAGATCCTGACCTGGATTGGCTGTTCAATTCTGGCAGTAAGCTGGCTATTTTTATATTTTGGTGGCGTGTCCCTGCTCAGTTATATTCTGGGTTATGCCCTGATTAACTTAGGTCTGGCGATTACTCATAGCTGTAATCAGAACGTGATTTTCCGCTTGCGCCCAGATGCCAAATCACGACTGAACTCTATTTACATGACGCTGTATTTTATTGGTGGTGCCTGTGGTTCAGCTCTGGGGGTATATGCCTGGCATCATGGTGGCTGGAGCATGACCTGTCTGTTTGGACTTGGCTTGGCACTATGCGCCGCCCTGTTTGCGTTGATTGATCAATGGCAACAACATCGAGCAAAAGCTTAAACCGATTTAGCTGACTTGTACCACTGGGTAATAAGGTTTACCCGAATCCCAAGTCGCTGCATTTTCCAAAAGAATGCAGATAAAAGTGGGCAGCAACCCGGCCAGAACCCGGCAACTGTCTTGGAGCTGCTTTATATTAAATGAGCTCTGATAAGTCGCACCGCCCTGCATAAGCTGATGATATAAAGTAGAAAGACGGTTAAAAATCACCAATAAGATTTCAGTTAAATTCCGCTCTTGAACAGCTTTTTGTATTTTCTGTTTTTGCTGATCTAATGCTTCACGACAGCTTTCCAGACTGACTTTATGATGGCGATAATCCCAGAAACCTTGATCGGTATAAGGGCTATCCAGCAGTGTAGAAATTGGCTGGCTGTATTTTTCCCAGACAATATGCTGAAGTTTTTGCTCCACATCTTTTTGACAGAGGGTTTCCAGAAATTGATGCAGGCTTTGTTGATCCTGACGAACCTCTGTTTCTTGTGCATAGATCGAATTAAAACTGATCCACAGGCTAATAAACTTAAACTCTAATTCCTGATCCAACTCTAATGCTTTTTTAAACCAGCTAAGTCCCCGTTGAATCCGTAAATTAAAATAGTCTGAATGCTGAGGTTTTTTGCTTTTATAAATCTCCTCCAACATGAGCATCGTTATTCTCCTTATTTATCTCGTTTTCTTTATCTTAATCTTAAATATCTCAAAATATAGCATTGCAGAATGACTGGGAGTTTATTTTTTCAATTCCCACAATTTCTCTTGTTAAATATTTTTATTGGAATGACAGTTATCGTTCCTCATGCAGTTCAGCCTTTGGTCATGCAAATTTTATGCTAGTATTACGCCCTCTTTTTGCAGTACTGCTTTTTTGAGCAGATTTCCAGCAATTCCTGCTCATTCTTGTACTGCTATTACTCTTCCATTTCATTTAAGGCGTGATTTTGAATGACTGATCTCAGCACCATTGAAAACAAACTTCAACCTCGCATCAGTGTTGCGCCGATGATGGACTGGACCACCAAAGATTATCGTTTCTTTGCGCGCCTGTTTAATCCAAATGTCATTTTATATACCGAGATGGTGACTACGGGCGCCATCATTCATGGCGATGCCAAACGCCATCTGGACTTCAATCAAGAAGAACATCCGATTGTGTTACAGCTCGGCGGTTCCAACCCTCAAGATCTGGCAACTTGTACTAAAATGGCTCAGGACTGGGGTTACAATGAAGTTAACCTGAATGTCGGCTGTCCGAGTGATCGGGTACAGAATAATAAAATTGGTGCCTGCCTGATGGCTGAACCTGATCTGGTCGCAGAATGTATTGATGCAATGCGTAATGCCGTGGATATTCCGGTCAGTGTGAAACACCGCATTGGTATTGATGACATGCATTCTTATGAAGAAATGCTGCATTTTGTGGATACGGTCGCCAAAACCGGTTGCGATAACTTTATTGTGCATGCCCGAATTGCTTTACTCCAAGGTCTTTCACCTAAAGAAAACCGTGAAATCCCGCCACTACGCTATGAAGATGTTTACCGTCTGAAGCAGGACCGTCCGAAACTGACCATTGAAATTAATGGCGGAATTAAAACTTATGCAGAAACGCTTGAACATCTCAAGCATGTCGATGGCGTGATGATTGGCCGCGAAGCCTATCACAACCCGTACCTGTTAGCTGAGCTGGGTCAACTATGGAATCTCGAAGCACCGGACCGTTTTGAGATCATGCAACAAATGCTGCCTTATATTGCCCAACGTATGGCTGAAGGTGCACCATTGTCAATTATTACCCGTCATATTTTAGGTTTATTTCAGAACTTACCAGGTGCACGTAAATGGCGTCAGGCTTTAAGTGGTGGCAATGCCAAAACGCTAAAAGATGTAGAAACAGCATTATTGAATATTCAGGAAGCCATGCAGCGCACTGAAGATTATCTGCGTGAACATCAAGTTCAGCCTTAAAATCAAAAAGCACCGAGATCCGGTGCTTTTTTATGACCTAAAATAAAAATTAGTGGGTATAGGCCGTAATATTCCCGACCGGAATCGTTTCTTCATCATAGGAAGCCGCTTGCAGGACAGGTTCTGTAACTGGACGGACATCTGGCCCGAACTCAATACTGGTAGGTTCATTCACAGGTTCCAGATCATCGAGTGATGAGGCCAGCTGTTCCAGCTCACGATCCAGTTGCTGACGATATTTCTCAATCTCGATTTCATCGATAAAGGCAAAAGCATCATCTTCAATGGCCCAGCTATAACCACCATTCACCTTTGAAATTTTGACGTTAATGGGATATTCATTACCCTGATAATTCAGATGTGAAACCGCTTCAAACTCATTGCCTTTGCGATGGCGGATTTTTACATTTACCACAGTCAAACGATAATGCTGATAATTCGGATTGGCATTAAACTCTTGCTGCATTTGTCCTTGAATATTTCTGGCCAGTTCATCAATCGATACAAAATAACTGCATCCAGCCAGACAGGCGATCATCAATATCATTATGATTTTTTTCATCCCGCCCCCTTGTGTTCTCTCACTGCTTTACAGATGTGTAAAACTTTTCATCTTTGGATTATTCTGTGATCCATTTTATACTTTTTTTTAAATAAATGAATAAATAAATCCTTAGTCTATAAAGTCGTTTTTATTTTTATGTTGTACTGGCTTTTTAACTTCATGGTAAAAAAACCTATAAAAAAGCCCTGAACCAGTCAGGGCTTTAATCGTCATTTAAAACTTAAAAATCATCTTCTGCAGCAGGATCATGGTGCAAGGCATCATGGATCGCTTCAACCAGTTGCTGGGCAATTTCCTGTTTAGAGGCTTTGTCCAGATCACGCTTATCCAGATGATAGTGTTCGGCAAAGAATACCGTCATGGCATTTTCATCGGATGCAAAGCCAATATCCGCACGCGAAACATCATTGCAGGCAATCATATCCAGTTTTTTCGCCACCAGTTTACCCGCTGCATATTCTTCAATATTTCGGGTTTCTGCAGCAAAGCCTACCATAAATGGACGTTTTTCCTGCTGTGCGATGGTCGCCACAATATCCGGATTCTTTATTAAAGCGACATTCAGCTCATCGCCTGCTTTCTTGATTTTATGCTCGGCTACCTGTGCGACACGATAATCAGCTACTGCAGCGGTCGCAATGAAGATGTCACAACCCTGCTCCAGCATTTGCATGCTTTCATTCAGCATTTGCACTGCCGAAGAAACATTTTTACGTTTGACGCCATTTGGGGTATCTAGGCTCACCGGACCAGCAATCAGGGTGACATTCGCTCCAGCTGCATAACAGGCTGCTGCCAATGCAAAACCCATTTTCCCGGTACTATGGTTGGAAATATAACGTACCGGGTCAATCGCTTCACGGGTCGGACCAGCTGTAATCGTGACTTGCTTGCCCGCCAGCATGCCAAATTTTTCTGCAATCGCGCGCTGAGCTTTATGGAAATATTCTGTGACCTGACGTGCCAGCTCTTCCGGCTCCGGCATACGGCCCAAGCCTACATCACCACAAGCTTGTGAACCGGCATCCGGCATAATCACATGTACGCCATCTTCAATCAAAGTCGCAAGATTACGCTGGGTTGCTTTGGCAGCCCACATCTGCTGGTTCATGGCTGGTGCGACCCAGACCGGTGCATTGGTTGCCAGATACAAAGTGCTCAGCAAATCATCTGCAAGGCCTGCTGCAAATTTTGCCAGCGTGTCGCAGCTGGCTGGCGCAACCAATAACAGATCAGCCCAACGTGCCAGCTCAATATGCCCCATGCCCGCTTCAGCTTCAGGATCCAGCAACTCGGTATGTACCGGATTGCCTGACAAGGCTTGAAAGGTCAAAGGGGTAATGAAAGCCTGTGCGCCTTGAGTCATGACAACCCGCACATTAAACCCGGCATCTTTCAGACGGCGAACCAGAATGGCACTTTTATAGGCAGCAATACCGCCAGTGACTGCTAAAATGATATTTTTATGAGGAATTACACTTAGATCAAAGCTCACGAACAGCTTACCTTTCTGTTGCAGTGGGGCTCACAATAGCATTAAATAATTGCATTCCCAAGAGATCAGCTTCAGGGAAAACTCATAATTCATAATAAATAAGTCTAATAACTATGCAATTTTCAATCAAAAACTGGCCTGAACTGGAACGGCCGCGGGAACGTTTAATTCAATATGGGGCAGAAAGTTTATCTGATGCAGAACTGCTGGCCATTTTTCTCCGATCAGGATCACAACAGCATTCGGCCGTAGAATTAGCCCGGCTATTGATTCAACATTTTGGTCATTTAACTGCTTTACTCGATGCACCTTTGCAGGAAGTCAGCCAGTTTCATGGCATGGGCATCAGTAAATATACCCAACTGATGGCGGTTAAAGAATTAGGACGGCGTTATATTGCCGAGCATCTTAAACAGGATTCTTTAGAATTAAGTAATTCAAAAAGACTACGGGATTATTTACGTTTCGAATTATTGAGTGAAAATCAGGAAGTATTCGCGGTCCTGTGTCTGGACGCCAGTTTAAGGAAAATTGCATTTAAAAAGCTGTTTTATGGCTCTGTGAATGCATGTGATATTTCGATTAATCAGTTGCTCAGATATGCCATTACCCAACAGGCAACTTCAATTGTGATTGCGCATAATCATCCCTTGGGCCAAGCCACTCCTTCTAAGGCTGACCTGTATCTGACCCGCCAGATTCAACAGGCATGTCGACTGGTCGATATCCGTTTAATTGACCATTGCATCATCGCGCTGGAGGGCAGTTTTTCCTTTGCTGAGCAGCAACTCATCAAACCTGAAGCCTAAGGGGGAATAGCACTTGACAAAGCAGCTACAACTCAAGAAGATCATGAAAAAAAATTGTGATGATTCCAATAAATGATCGTACGTGACCAGCAGAACGTTTTTAAATTATTATTTTCCTGGCGAGGAACGATTTTACCTAAGGTTTTACCTCCTTTAGGCGTGGTCATGCTGATTTCAGCCATTATTGGTGGTTTTTCACGTGTAGGTTATTTTCATTTTCCAGAACTCCCTCTCGTCGGCTTTACCCTCATCGGCGTAGTACTGTCTATCTTTCTCGGATTTAAAAATACTGCTTGTTATGACCGCTGGTGGGAAGCACGTAAACTCTGGGGTATTCTGATTGCCAATGCACGTCATTTTGACCGTGACTGCCGGATGTTGTCTCAAGGCCGTCGTGAACGTGTGATTCAGCACGTCATCGTTTTCGCGAACGTACTGCGTGACCGTCTGCGCCATCAGACAGCCAATCCGACTGAACTGGTGGAAACAAGTGGGATGAGCCAGCAGGCGATTACTCAGCTCTATCAACAGGCAAATGCACCGCAATATACCTTGAGTCTGATTCAGTGGGAGCTAATGCAAGCTCTCAAAGAAGGTGAAATCTCTGACATCATTTATATGCAGATGAATAATCATGTCGCGGAACTCAGTATTGTGCAGACAGGTTGTGACCGGATTGCGACGACGCCTTTGCCTTTTGCCTATTCGGTACTCTTGAACCGTACCGTATATTTTTTCTGTTTTATTTTACCTTTTAGTCTGGGCTCAACGCTTGGTCTGTTTACGCCTTTGCTGGTCGGTATTTTGGCCTATACTTTTTTGGGACTGGATGCACTAAGCTCAGAGATTGAAGAACCTTTCGGAACTCAAAGCAATGACTTGCCACTGGACTCCATGGTTCGTACCATTGAAATCGAACTGTTAGGCACTCTGGGCAAACCGACACCGCCACCGATTCAGGCACAAGATAATAATTTGCTATAATTTATAAATAAATGCCTCAGAATTAGCATTTTGAGGTTCTAATTTTTATCTAAAAATTCAAAAAAATATGAAATTAAAACAAAAAATTCAACAAGCGGTGCCTCAACCCATTGTTCGACCATGGTTGGCTTTAGCACTATTTTTACTTTGTGCCATCTTGGCTTTTATAGTGAGTTCATTAGTCCAATCAGAACTTTTTCTCGATCTTCAACGTAGGCCTGTTTTCCATATTTTATTTAGTCTATGTGTTCCCCTCTTTCTGTTTCAGGATCGAGGAATAAATTTAAAGTTTCCTTTTTTTATACAAAAATATTTGATCGATCCTCAACTCAAAAAAGATATGACTGAGCAAGCAGTCCAACATTCACAAGCAATTATTCTGGCTCAACGTACTATTCGTGCAAAATGGTGGCAGGTGAAACAGCCACAGTTATTATTACAACTGCCCAATCATGATCAAGGCATCTGGTTTAATGTAGATTTAAAACAGGTTTTTAATCTTTCGCCCTTTTTTACACTTCAAGTCAAATTAAGTGATGCGATGATTGGGCAACTGATCGATATACATTTTTTGACACGCTCTCATGTAATCATCCAGTTATTTGAAATTTCCCAAAATAATGATTTTTCAATATTCATTGGCACAGAAGTTGGAGCACAAAGAGGACTAGGGAGATTAGAAAAAATCCCATCGGCGCTTATGCTCGACTTATCCCGAATTACACACATAGAAGCCTTGAGAACCTGTCCAGAAAGTCATGACTTACAGTTAACCACAGGTTATGGTAAAACTTATCTCATTCATTCTCATGCAAAATACTTTAAACAATTGGAACTCGCCTTATCCTCACGCATTGATGTGATTGCCTATCGTAAGTTCAAACTTGATCTCAAGATTGATCATCTGTTCATTTCAAAAAAACATCCAAACTTTTATCGAAATTTAGTCCTGACTTCCATCATGCTGTATATCGTCATCATGACTTTAATCACTTCTGAATGGGCCTTATTACTTGTTAATGTCCTCATTCTGCATTTGATGTATAAATTCGCCCAAGATCTTAAAACTGATCCATTCATCAAGATTTAGAATTAACAAAAACTCTCCCAAATCCCGACCTGCCCTGGTTTTAAGCTCGGCACATTCCCCAGTTTAATCCAGGGCATATGGTCACCATGAAAATCACTGCCAATTGAAACTTTAAGTCCTTGCTCTGCAATCATCCGGTCAACCATCTGACGGGTTGAACTTGGATCAATAGCGGGCGGCAACTCCACCGCATCTCCACCAAACTTGGCGAAGATCTCGATCAGATAACGAATATTAGTCGCGGATAAATCATAACGGGTTGGATGCGCCAACACGGCAAAGCCACCGCTGTCATGTATGACCTGAATGGTTTCTTCCAGACCCAGACCATCAAATTTGACATAGGCCTTTTTACCTTCCTTGATGTACTTATCAAAGGCCTGTTGGGGGCGGGTCACAATGCCTTTTTCTACCAGCGTTTTGGCAATATGGGTTCGGGTAACCCGATCAGGAATATTATCAACTTTGGCAATCACGTCAGCATAAATATCCTGACCAATTAAAGGAACCAGAAGGTCACAGATCTGTTTAGAGCGTTCGGCACGAATGATCTTCTGCTGATTGAGGGCTTTTTGTAACGGCTCAGGATTCTGAACATTGAGTGCCACAATATGTACGCCATAATTTTTCTTGGTAGCAGGACGTGACCACTGGCTAGAAATCTCGACTCCAGAAATTATCTTAATCTCATGATTTTTGGCAGCTTCTTCAGCCAACACTAAACCGTCCATGGTGTCATGATCAGTCAGGGCCAAAGTATGGATAAGTTTGTCCGCAGCCGCTTCGACCAATTGCTGAGGACTCAAAGTTCCATCAGAAATATTACTATGTGTATGTAAATCTACGCCGTGCATCTCTATACTATGACATTTATTTGATCAGATTTAGATACTCTAACATGAAAGCACTTTTAGACTTTGTGCCACTCATTATTTTCTTTTATTTATATAAAACTGTAGATCCAAAAGACACTGACCATCAACTTCTACAATTGATCGGTTCTGCGGGGGGTGTCGACAATAACAATATTCTCGTTGCAACTACGGGACTGATCATTTCCATGCTGGTGGTCTATGGTGCGTTATTTGTCATGCAAAAATTCCGCCTAGACAAACAGCAATGGATCGTTCTATTTATGACGGTGATCTTCGGTGGTATTACCCTGATGCTCAGCGACGATTTCTATATCCGTCTTAAAGCTGTATTACTGAATCTGGTTTTCGCTGGTGTCTTCCTATTATCGCCATGGTTTAGCAAAGATAAGAAGCCACTCATCCAGCGTCTGTTTGGACCGGTATTCAATTTGAGTGCCAAAGGCTGGCTTAAATTAAACTATGCCTGGGTCGGTATGTTTACTCTCATGTCATTTCTGCATACATTCTTCGCCTATTTATGGATGGATGGAAAATATTGGGGCGAATTTACTGCATTCGGTGACATGATCGTGATGTTTTCCTTTATCATTATTCAGTTTATTGTATTGCGCAAATACTTTAGAACAGCTGAATAAGTCCAACTACAAACGATAGAGAGTCATCATGCCATTATTCGTCGTTAGCTGTACCGACCGGGAAGGTACAGTTGAAAAACGCCTTGCGATTCGTCCACAACATCTTGCACGTCTAGAACAGTTAGATGCTGAAGGCCGTCTGATTGTTGCAGGTGCCATGCCTAAAGATCCAGCCAATCCTCAAGCCGGTTTCTATGGCAGCACCATCATCGTTGATTTTGACAGTCGTGAAGCACTGGATGCATGGTTACAGGATGAGCCATTCCTGAAAGAAGGCGTATACGCGCATATTGATGTGAAACCATTTAATAAAGCATTTCCTAAAGGATAAGGTTCATGCGCGCTGTTACCGCCAGTTTCATTGGCTTTTGTTTCATGATTCCTTCTGCCTGGGCTGTTGAAGTTTCTGCTCCAGTTGCCCCGGCTACACAGCCAGCAGCTACTCCTGTCCAAGCTGTTACCACACAAGCACCTGCTCAGGGCGCTTCTGCACAGCAGGCTGGAATTATTCCAGCAGTTGCAACAACTGCTCAGACTGTTCAGCCGACTGAGAAAAAGCCGCTCACCGCAGAAGAAATTGCCAAGCAGAAAGCCCAGCAAGATGCCAAAGTCAAAGCTTTAGTCAAAGATCAGGCAACGCGTCTACAGCAACTGGAAAAAGCCAATCTGGAAGCCCTGTCACAAAATCAGGAATTGCAGCTCAAGAACGACAATCTCGGGGTTCAGGTACAGGTCCTGCAAAGTGAACGTAGTGCCCAGATGTTTCTCTACGGCGCTGCAACTTTGGCAGTCGGTGTATTACTTGGCTTTCTGATAGCGAGCTATGTTTATACCAAACGTCGCCGTCAGTGGTAATCTATAAGCCGTCCAAATATCTTTAAGGTTGTACCCGTTTTGTCGCATGCAATTCAAACTGCCGATCTGGATTGGCAATTGGTGGATGGCATTGATGTGCCTGTGTCCAAGCAATTTGGTGATGTGTATTTTTCCAAAGACAATGGATTGCTGGAAACCCGGCATGTCTTTTTAAATGGCAATGAACTTAGTACCCGTCTGGCCGATTTAAAACCTTTTGCATATTTCTGTGTCGGTGAAACGGGTTTTGGTACGGGTTTAAATATTCTGGCGTTATGGCAACTCTGGCAACAGGTTCGTCCGGATAACCAAAGCCATCTGCATGCGATTTCAGTAGAAAAATTTCCGCTTTCTAGAGCAGATTTAGTCCGTGCCTTAAATGCCTGGCCAGAATTGAAACCGCTAGCAGATCAACTCATCTCCCAATATCCAATGCCGATTGCCGGTTGTCATCGTCTCAGCTTTCCTGAAGAGCGTTTCAGTCTGGATCTGTGGCTGGGAGATGCACATGATGTCTTTCCTGTCATTGAAAAAACTGCACCTGTTAATGCCTGGTTTCTGGATGGCTTCGCACCATCATGTAATCCAGACATGTGGGAAGAAAATGTTTTAAATAACATTGTGCGTTTATCCGAGATCGGAACGACTTTTGCTTCTTTTAGCGTTGCAGGTGTCTTAAAACGTGGTTTAAAACAGCACGGCATCTCTATTTCCCGTCCACGTGGATTTGGCCATAAACGTGAAATGCTGAAAGCGATCTGGAATCCTGTTAAAGAAAATAAAGACAGTGAAACGGTTTTAGAACAGGAAATTGCTCAAAAAAAAATTGAACCCGATCTAGAGCGTCCTACCAGACCTCGTCAAATCGCTGTGATTGGCGCTGGAATCGCAGGTTTAAGTACAGCATGGGCATTTGCTCAGCGTGGTCATCAAGTCACGATTTACGACCAGTCAGCACCGCTTTCAGGCGGTTCCGGCAATCCCCTTGCCCTGCTCAATCCTAAACTGTGTCCAGTTGAGCAAAGTGCCGAACATCTGATGACTGTGGCCTGGCAGCATGCCTTAATTCATTATCAGAAATTTAAAGCTTTTCGCTCAATTCAGGTCAATCAGCTTGCCTTAAAAAATCCTGAACAGCTTTTAGGATTGGCAGATGAATATCCCACAGAAATTCTTGCTGCTCAAAGTGCAGCAGACCAAGAGATTCAAACTGAATTTCCAGCTTTAAAACTATTAGCAGCGGGTGCAGTTTCACCTCATCAACTGCGTGATGAAATTCTGCAGCATCCTCTTATTCAGTATAAACAAGCCAAAATTAGTCATATTGAGGCTGCTGAACAGCCTGCGTTATTTGCAGAGCAGCAATCCTTAGGCAAGTTTGATCACATCATTGTATGTACCGCACGTGATACCCAGCAATTCTTTGAACATTATCCAGTCCTGAAACCGATTCGTGGACAGGTCAGCTGGGTCAATAATCAAGATCAGCCATTGAATCAGGATACAGCCTATAGTTACGGCGGTTACTGTATACAGCTCAATCCAGAACAACTGATTTTGGGTGCTTCATTCTATCCAGGCCGGGATGATGCAGAAGTCTTAGTAGAAGATCATGTGCATAATTATGAACTTATCCACAGTGTCTTTCCTGAATATGCACAGTTATTACCCTCTACCGAAACCTGGCAAGGTCGAGCAGCAGTACGCGCCCAGAGTCAGGATTATTTTCCCTTGCTCGGTAAGATGAATGTAGATCAAGAAGTTTACAGTTTTGCGGGTCTTGGCTCTAAAGGTTTTCTATTTGCACCACTGTGTAGTGAAATTCTGGCAGCCCAGATTTTGGGAGAAGCCTGCCCCGCACCTTCAAACTTGGTAAAAAAACTCGACGTAACACGTTTTCAAAAGAAGGTAAAAGCCAAGAAGCCTTATTTTAAGCCTCAAAATTAAAGAGCTCCTCCCTTTAATAAAGGGTGAGGAACACTGTTCCGCAAGGGAGAGATTTCTAGAAAGAGTTTAACCCCCTCTTTAAAAAAAGGGGCTTTGAAGAAATCTAGACAACAAAAAAGCGCCTGACGGCGCTTTTTTTCACAAGGTCAATTATGCACCTTGTTCCAGTGGCATACCTGCATCACGAGCAGCACGAGTACCACCCATCAGGATGACATATTCACGTGAGCTGTCAAAACCCTCTAACTTTTCAGCTGCACGTGGAGCTTTACTCCCACCACCACATAAAATATAAATCGGTTGATCCGCTGACACCTGAGTCAGGCTATCTGCTGAAAGATCGTTAATGGGCTGATTGACCGCCCCTTTCACGTGTGCTTCAGCATAAGCACTTGCATCTCGTACATCCCAGATTATAGCATTTTCTGGGAACTCAAATGTTGTAATTTCTTGTTTACGGATCATTGCGCACTCCTTTGATGTAAACAACACTTGGCAAATGAAGAAAACATCCCTAGCATCTCAGATATTCTTTCCCTTTGTAAAGGTCTAAACTATGCCTTCTTTCGATATTGTTTCTGAATTAGAAATTTTTGAAGTAAATCATGCAGTTCAAAATACCCAAAAAGAGATTGCAACCCGCTTCGATTTCCGTGGACAGGATGTTTCTATTGAACTGAATGAAAAAAACAAGGAAATTAAAATTAGCACAGAAAGTGATTTCCAATGTGAGCAAGTGTATACCATGCTGGAAAATCATTTCTTCAAGCGTAAAGTGGATATTCAGGCACTAGATCCACAAAAAATGACCGCTTCAGGCAAAAATGTAGTTCAGGTGATCAAGCTTAAAGATGGCCTTGACTCAGATACGGCGAAAAAAATTAATAAGGCCATTAAAGAAAGCGGTATTAAAGTGCAATCTTCAATTCAGGGCGACAAGATTCGTGTGACTGATAAAAAGCGCGATACCTTACAACAAGTGATGGCATTCCTGAAAGAACAACAATTCGGTCTGCCTTTACAGTTCAACAACTTTAAAGACTAAGGCAGCAACGTCTGTAGATAGAATTATGACAAAGAGCAACCGACTGACCAGACTGGTCAAAGCGACATCAAGATTACCGCAAGGTATACGTACTGCTTTATTAAGTAAGACCTTTGGCCGAGTGGTTCCGATGGTCGGTTCTGCCAAGATTCGCTATCAGGAAGTCAGTGCTTCCAAAGTCGTGGTAAGTATGGCCAATCATAAGGTCATGCAGAACCATATCGGTCAGATTCATGCCTGTGCCATGGCACTGCTGGCAGAAACAGCGACCGGTTTTGTGACTGCGATGAATGTGCCTGACAGCGCAGTGGTTCTGATTAAAAGCCTAAAAGTGGACTTTAAGCATCCAACCAAAGGTGCCATGACTGCGGTGGCTACGTTGACTCCTGAACAGCAGCAATTGATGCAAAGTTCAGAAAAAGGTGAAACGCTAGTACAAGTTATTGTAACTGATGAATCTGGTGAAGCACCGATTCAATGTGAAATGCTCTGGGCTTGGATTGCCAAGAACCAGTTGAAGCCAGGCTAATTTCAATACAGACAAAAAAATCCCAGATTATTGATCTGGGATTTTTTATTTAATGAATTATGAGTTCTGCTGAGATTCTGCAAATTTCTGTTTTGCTTCATCCGGAATTGGACGTTTATTGCCTTTGACATCCACTGCGACAAAGGTAAATACCCCTTCAGTCACGCGTACAGGTGCACGTGAGTTATCATGACTGTCCCATACTTCGATTTGCATCTGGATTGAAGTATTACCGACTTTTAGAATTTTGGTATAGCAGCTAATGACATCGCCGACTTTCACAGGAACCAGGAAGGTCATCTGGTTAATCGAAATCGTTGCACAGCGTCCTTTACTAAAGCGCTCTGCATGAATTGCTCCCGCCAAGTCCATTTGTGAAACAATCCAGCCACCAAATACATCTCCACTCCAGTTGGTATCCGCAGGCATTGCAATCGTCTGCAGGGAAAGTACTCCCTCTGGTTTAATATGAGAATCTGTCACTTGAACTCCAGGCTTTTTAAATTAGGATTGAGCATTATTTAACTGCTGATCAAGCCACTTTTGTAGTTCGCTTGAACGTAATGCACCGCTTATTCTAGCAATTTCATTGGTTTTATTCATCAAAACCAGCGTTGGAATACTACGTACATTAAATGCTGAGCTTAATCGCGGATTGGCTTCGGTATCAATTTTAGCAAATACCACCCGTGGATTTTCTTTTGCTACAGCAGCAAAATGCGGTGCCATCATTTTACATGGACCACACCAGTCTGCCCATAGATCAATCAGGATGGGAAGATCACTATGGGTGACAAACTGACTAAAGTTCTGTTCATTTAGCTCAATCGGCGCTAATGGAACTAAAGCTTGATGACACTGACCACATGCTGGATCGGCCGTTAATTTTTCTTCAGGCACACGATTTTTAGCCTGGCAATTCGGGCATACAATGATCATCTAGCGCACTCCAATATGTTGATGTAAGAATTCTAATTGGGTCGAGACTGCTTTTTCAAACCATTCACCATGATAAATATCAAAATGCCGCATATTCCACTCATGATATTGTACAAATGGTGCAATATTGGTTGCAGTTTCCCGACTGGCTTCAATGGGAATCAGGCTGTCTTGTTGTGCTGCGATAAACAGGACAGGAATAGTGATTTTGCGGACTTCCTGAATAGGACGATATCGCATCAATTTAAAGAATACCCGGGCTGGGATATGACCACTCCAGTAATAATCTGGATTCACAATGGATAGATATCCTTCATAACTGTCTTGTGTCGGCATAAAACAGAGTTCATGACGATCAACCACCGGCAAGGTCTTGGGCGCCATTCCTACCTTTGCCCCCATATAATCCTGACTGGAAATCTTCAGGGCTTTGGGCAATTGCTGCAAAGGATAAAGTTTGGCACTTTCTGCACCATCAACAAAGGGTACCTGTACCATTACCGCCTGAATATTTTTTAGTTCTGCGGCCAATGTCAGTACATGCCCGCCACTCAATGCTGTTCCCCATAATACAATCCGTTTAGCATCAATGGATTTACGTGCCTGCAAATGCTGAATCATTGTACGCCAGTCTTCAAGTTGAGCACCGATCGATACCAGTTCACGCGGACGCCCGGTACTGCCTCCCCAATAGCGATAATCAAACAGAACCACCGCATAACCTGCACTGGCAAAACGTTGGGCATATTGTACCAGTTTAAAATGACGTAAAGCAGCCAGGCCATGAGCCATCAGGATCACAGCTGGTTTGTCAATCTGTTGAGGACGATAGAAATCCGCAGCAATCACTTCCTGACCGCTTTTGACATACAGTGGTTCGACTGTATAGGCGTACATACGCGCTCCATTGCGTTATTTTATAGTTGTAATCGTTTATAAATTTTTCAGAACTAGGCCATCATGTTTTCAGCTTAATGCTATCATAAAGCATATCAAGATAAATGACATAATGGAGTGACATCATGAGCGAAAATGTAGGCTTTGCTGGCCAAATTGGTCCTGAACATATCTCTCAAGTAGTTGAAAAAGGTTTTAAATCAATTATTAATAACCGTCCGGATATGGAAGGTGGCCCTGAACAGCCAACCAGCGTACAAATTGAGGAAGCTGCTCGTAGTGCAGGTCTGGATTATGTCTTCCAGCCAGTAGTTGCTGGCCAGATTACCGAGCTTGATGTGCGCACCTTTGCTAACCATTATAACGAATTACCAAAGCCGATCTTGATGTTCTGCCGTACAGGAAATCGCTCCAATAATTTATATCAGCTGGCGAAACAGATGGATCTGCTGGATGACTAAGGTATTTTGGAGAAAGGCATTAGGTTGAATTTTATTATTTGGATCTACAAAGTTTTAGATCTGTGAGTGTAAATCGTCCTGATCTGGAAACAGGTAATACAGTTACAGTAAGTCTATTGCGCGCTGCGCTATCAAGGAAAATCTTAAATAAGCGTAATTTATTAACCTATGATGGTTTACTGCAATGACACACTTTCAAAAGCTTTGTTTAATGCAGCTAAAATACAGGGATCGATTAATGAATAAAATTTTATTGATTATATGCCTAAGTTTGGTATTTGTAGGCTGTAGTTCAATGAATGTTCGACCAACGGTGGGGATAAGTGTAGGTACTACTCTGTAATTCTATCGATAAAAATCAATGGCGCTCTTTGCGCCATTTTTTATGTATGTTAATCTTTGAGCAATAAAACAATACTTTTTAAATGATTATTTATTGGGGTAAATATGAAACTCATTAAAACAACTTTAATGATGACTTTATCGGGCTTATTGGTTGCATGTGGCGGTGGGGGTAGTAATGGTTATTATGGTGATAATACTTCAAATCCAAGCGACCTTAATGGTGAAAATCCAACAACGATTAGTCCTATAGAACTTACTAAACAACTCGAAATTTTGAAACGAGAGGGAAAATTTTTATTTGGAAACTATGATCCAAATGATGCGTCTACCGTAAAAGGCTATATTGATCATGCCTTAGACACTTTTGCGCAAGGACCTTTACAATTAAGTTTAGATATAAGAAGTATTGATCTATCTAAATATAAAGCTACAAACTATCGCGACAAATGTTTTTATCTAAGCAAAACTGATTACCGAGCTTGTTACGTATTTGTAGGTGAAAATATTAAAAATATTTTACCTGGATATACAGATTGGGATTTTGATATTACGGTTGATGACCTTAAAAATATTAAGCTTCAACATGATGAAATATCACCCAATTTGGAAGCTTATGAGTCGAATACACGTATTTATGTGTTTGAGAATGAAAATGGTGATAAAAACTTCAATGACGTAACTATTACAGGAGCATTCGCTTATCCTTTCCAACAGTCATGGGGACTTGTACAAACACAACAAAAACGCTTTATATTAATTAATAGTGAGACTAGTGATTATAAAATTACTACTACTGCAATCGTTAAAGATCCTGAAACAGGAGAAGATACGGAGCGTGAAGTCACTACAGGTGCTATCAGCATCTATAAAGATTTGACCTCTCGGGACGGGAGCTTATATAACATTCAATCTGGCTCAGGTTTTAATGTATTAATTAATGATAATCCGAATATTCCTTTTGCTGAACCTATTTCATTCGTTTTGCCTTCTACGCCTGGTACAACTAGTTCTGCTAGTTACCGTATTAAAGCCTCAGGTGAACAAGAGTTAATTTTACCAAGTATTACTACAATTGATGGCACCCGTATAGAAAATGAATCACCTGAAATAAATGAGCAAAAGTTTACTGGTAGTATAAAACTAACAGGACCGAATATCTTCAAATTTAAGAAAGCGATAAATGAAACTCTTTCATTTGAACATATTATAAATGGTATTGCATTTAAAGGTACATCTACTAATAACAATGGTACGATAACAACTACTTTAACCCAACCTACTGGTACAAAGTTCTAAATGTAAACAATTGCAAGCAAACCCTCTTCTTAGAGGGTTTTTTTTATATATTTAATCCAAGCTTATTAGAATATTAATTGTGATGTACGACTTAATCATTATCGGCGCAGGCACAGCAGGAATCAGTGCCTATAAAGAAGCTATCAAACATACCCAAAATATTTTAATTATTAATGCCGGTTCGTGGGATACTACATGTGCTCGTGTAGGCTGTATGCCGAGCAAGCTTCTGATTTCTTCTGCTAACCGTATGCATGATATTAAAACTGCAGAAAATCTCGGATTACAGCATGATGCCGTAATAAATACCTCCACCGTTATGGATCGCCTACATAAGCTTCGTGATCATTATATTCGAGCCACTTTAAAAGAAGTAGAACAATGGGATTCAACTCACAAGGTATCTGGGCACGCAGAATTTACCAATGCTCAAACAGTCCAAGTAAAAGGAAAATCTTATCAAGCTAAAAGTTTTATTATTGCAGTAGGCTCTCGACCAAATTTTGATGCTACCTTAAAAGATGAACTAGGCGATAAACTCCTGACATCTGATGAAATCTTTGAACTTACACAGCTACCTAAATCCTTAGCAGTGATTGGTAGTGGCGTTATTGCAATTGAATTGGCTCAAGCCATGCAACGTTTAGGGGTACGTACTACTATGTTTGCTCGTAGTCAGAAAATAGGTGCACTCACCAGTCCAACTCTACAAGTTTTGGTTAGAGAGCAATTAAATAACGAGCTGGATATCAAATTTAAAACTTTACCTAATCAAGTCAAACTCCTTACTGATCAGGTAAAAATTGACTATATAGAGAATGATCAAAAACAAAGTCTTGAAGTAGATTATGTACTCTCAGCTACTGGACGTAGTTCTAATTTAGATCGATTAGGTTTGGAAAAAATTAATCCTGAATTCCAAGATGTTAAAAAGCTACCTATTAATAAAAAAACCAAGCAATTAGAAAACTTGCCTATTTTTATTGTTGGCGATGCAGCCCCTGATGTCCCAATTCAACATGAAGCTGCCCATAATGGTAAAGAAGTGGTCCAGAACTGCTTAAATTTTCCAGATGTTCAGCCTATTTCTGCCCTAACTCCTTTGGCAATCGTATTTAGCCAACCAGAAATGGCGATTATTGGACAAAGTTTCAAACAGCTAGAAGAGAAAAATACGGAATATATTAGAGGCTTTGTATCTTATGAAAGACAGGGACGCGCGTTAATTCTTTCAGAAAATAAAGGTGGGGCTGAAGTATATATAGATAAAATGTCAGGAAAATTATTAGGTGCTGAATTATTCTGCCCTCAAACCGAACATCTAGCACACATGCTAGCTTGGATGATTGATGCAGAACAAGATATTCATCAGATTTTGGCAAAGCCTTACTATCATCCGACTTTAGAAGAAGGGCTGAGAACAGCATTTAAACATGCTCGTCGTCAGCTTGATCAACAGGAAGTAATTGACAATTCTTAAATATCTTAAAGAAGGATAGATAAAATTTAATTACTTCAAACAATATGGTGCAGCTAATAGCTCTGAAGTTTTGGCTGCACCTTGTTACTCTTTAACTCTTTTTTTAGATCATAAAGTATCAATAGAAAAATCTATAACCATGAAATCCCACGCATAAAAAAGCCCCCTACGTGAGCAGAGGGCTTTTTAGGAATAATGAGCTGGCGATGACTTACTCTCACATGGGAGACCCCACACTACCATCAGCGCTAAGAGGTTTCACTTCTGAGTTCGGGAAGGGATCAGGTGGTTCACTCTTGCTATGGTCGCCAG